>DATNHU010000161.1:0-6935 GCA_035604795.1 Candidatus Limnocylindrales bacterium | reverse complement strand
GGGTGACGCGCAAGCGCATGCCCGGCTTCAGTCTCAAGCTCGAAAGGAATTGCAGAAACTTCGGGTCGCGTTCATATACGCATAGGATTTCTGCGGTTGCGCCGGCAGGCATTTCACTCAACTGGACCGCACCCTTGCGGCGGCGTAGCTTTGCCAGCCCGCCGTACAATGGCACCCCGTGAGGGCAGATACTGTCCGCTCCGAACCGTGCCAGAAGCAGCGCCTCTACTTGTGGAGAAATGCCGTGCTCCAACCGCTCGGCCTCTTCATGAGCCTTGGTCCAATCCAGCCCGATGATTTCCGTGAGCAGCTTCTCAGCGAGTTGGTGCCGCAGCGCCAGGTGCTGTGCAATGCCGCGGCCCTTGGCCGTCAAGCGAATGCGTCCGTCGCGCCCGATGCGCAGATAATCATCGCGCGTCATGCGCTTGAGCGCCGCCGTGACCGCGGGAGGGGTCACCCCCAGCTGTTCCGCCACGCGCGCACTGATGGGAACCTCTTCCTCTTCGAGCATCTCCCAGATGGCCTTCAAATAATCTTCCTGAGAGACGCTGGTTTTTTCTCGACGCAAATCAGTTTCCTCCGTTCGCCGGGGCCGCAGGAGCCTGTTTCCCCGCACGGCGTGCGCGCAGCCGCGCCGCAAATTCCGTCATGCGCGCGTCAATTTCATCGTAGGTCTTATGATACTCATCGAATTGTTTTCCGTATGGATCGGTGACCGTCCAATCTTCCGTCTTAGATTCTTCTCCCTGAAAAAAACGGCTTGCGGGTGATCCGGTCATGTTGACAATGATCTCCGCGTTGTCCCGCATGCCTCGAGTGATTGGCGTGGATGCCAGCCCCTCCACGCCCATTCCGCGTTCTTCCAAAACGCGCAAGGTCATGGGCGCCACAAAGCCGAGCGGAATTGTTCCTCCGCTTACGGGGACAATTACGTCCGGCGCCTTGTGCGTGGCGATGGCCTCCGCGATGGGACTGCGGCAGGAGTTCCCCAGGCAGACGAACAGTACGCGATATCGTTTTGCTGGATCCAATTCAATTTCCGTTGCGGGCCAGGCGAAGAAGATATTCGTGGACAGTGGAGTCCGATGTCAACTCCGGATGAAATGTGGCCGCCAAAATGTGGCCCTGGCGGACCAGCACGGGCCGCCCATCCGATTTCGCGAGGACTTCAACACCGCGGCCAATCTCTTCGATGATTGGAGCACGAATGAAGACCATCTCCAGCGGATGCCCGCTCAGTTTCGATGGGCCCTCGCGGACCTCGCTGGCCAGTTGCCGCCCGTATCCGTTTCGCGCCACGACAATATCTGCCAGGCCGAGCGAATCTTGGTCCGGATTGCGGACTTTGCGGGCAAGCAAAATTGCTCCCGCGCATGTGCCTAAAATTGCGCCGCCATCTTTTGCAAATTTGGCGATAGCTTTATCCAGGCCCTCTTCCTCCAGAAATTGGAGCTGTGTGCTGCTTTCGCCTCCGGGAAGAATCAGCGCGTCAATTCCTTCCATGTCGGCCACGGTGCGAATGAAAGCCGCTTCGGCGCCTGCGCGCGCCAACGCCGCAGCATGCGCCTCATAATCTCCTTGTACAGCCAACACTCCAACTTTCATCTTAATCCGCTTTCAGTCAATCCGTGAATTTGATCGGCTCTTACCAACCGCGCGTTTGCAACATGTCCTTCTCTTCCATCTGCCGGATATCCAGCCCCTTCATCGCTTCGCCCAGTTCTTCACTGGCTTCGAGAACAATCTTGGGGTCGTTGAAATAAGTTGCTGCCTTCACAATGGCCTTGGCACGGCGTTCGGGATCGGATGACTTGAAAATTCCTGAGCCGACGAACACCGCTTCCGCGCCCAGTTGCCGCACCAGGGCGGCGTCGGCAGGGGTGGCGATGCCTCCTGCCGAAAAATTCGGCACAGGGAGCTTTCCCGTTTCTGCTATTACACGGACCAGTTCGAGCGGGGCGCCCAATTCCTTGGAAGTGTGGACCAATTCCTCGCCTCGAAGCGTCGTCAACCGGCGCATTTCTCCGGTGATGGCCCGCATGTGGCGAACTGCCTCAACAATGTTGCCAGACCCGGCCTCGCCCTTGGTGCGAATCATGGCCGCACCCTCGGCAATGCGGCGCAGCGCTTCGCCCAAATTTCGAGCTCCGCAGACAAATGGCACTCGGAAATCGTGCTTCCAGACATGGTTTTCTTCGTCGGCGGGCGTCAGCACTTCGCTCTCATCAATGAAATCGACTTCCAGCGCTTCCAGCACCTGAGCTTCCACGAAGTGGCCGATGCGCACCTTAGCCATCACTGGAATGTTCACGGTAGCCATGATCTCACGAATGATTTTGGTTGAAGCCATCCGCGCCACGCCGCCTTCTTTGCGGATGTCGGCGGGGACGCGTTCAAGAGCCATCACCGCGCAGGCGCCTGCCTGTTCGGCGATGCGCGCTTGTTCGACGTTGGTGACGTCCATAATCACGCCGCCCTTTAGCATTTCCGCAAGGCCCACCTTGACGCGCCACAGGTTGGCGACGTCCTTCACTTGCTTGGGGGCATCTGTGCCCTCAATCTTCGCCGCGGCTTTCCCATTCGATTTCCCATTGCTCTTACCGTTGACCTTCGCCATGTGCCTCTCCTCGCTCGATTTTAAATCAACAAAACCGAATCCTGTTTTTTCCTAGGACCTTTTCGACAGCCGCGCCGGATCAATTACCACGAACCGCCCCCGCCCGCGCGCCAAAACTTTTCCGCCGGCGTCCCTGATTTCGCCCTGATGATACATCTGTCGCCCCTCGCGGTTCTGTTCAAATGCTTCCACAACGATTTCCTGATCCACGTGAATTGGCCTCAAATACTCAACGTTCAGTTCAGCGGTCACGGCGCGAACATCGCTCAACCGGCAAAGTTTGCCCATGGCCTCGTCCAGAAGCACAGCGATGATTCCACCGTGCAGGATCCCCATGCTCCCTTGAAACTCGTCACCAATCCGAAATCGTCCCGTAACCCGCCGCGTTTGCAGATCGGCCTCAAAGGCAAGCTTCATTCCATGTTGATTGGCGCCGCCGCATCCAAAGCAGGCGTTTTCAGGTTGCGGGAGGAATTGCCTGACCGTGGCGCTCATACCAGCGCGACTCTGGCGCTCTCCATTTTGTGATTGCCTCTCACGCGCTTGCGCATCTCCTGGCGGAGCACATCCGCAAAAATTGCCACCCCTCGCGCCGAGCGCTTCTCGTCCACATTTGAAAAGCTCATGCGCAAAGTGTTGGGTTGAGGATTTTGCAAAAAGAAATATCGCCCAGGGGCAAACAAAACCCCGCGCTCCCGCACATGGATTAACAGTTCGCTGGAATCAAATCCAGGCGGCAGTTCGAGCCACAGGCACATTCCGCCGGGAGGCTTTGTCCAGCGTGTCCCCTCGGGCATGTGCTTCTTCAGAGCCGCGTCCAGGGCATCCAGCCGCCGTGCATAGGTCTTGCGCATTTTTGCGATGTGTTTGACCAGCAATCCGCGGCGGATGAATTCCGCGAGAATGGCCTGGGCCAGTTGGTCGGTGTGGATATCCGAGGTTTGCTTTACGATTCGCAACCGCTCGATGACATTCGGCGGGGCCACAATCCATCCAACTCGAAGCCCGGGAAATGCCACCTTCGAGAAGCTGTCAATTTGAATCACCAGATTGGACCGGTCCAATTGTTTCAGCGTGGGGACGGCGTCATTTTCCGTGTTCAATCGCGCGTAAATATGGTCTTCCACGATGGGCACCTGGTAACGCGCCGCGATTTCCAGCACCTTGCGCCGCGCCGCGATGGGCATCGTCGTTCCGGTGGGATTGTGAAAGTCCGGCGTCAGGATCATCAGCTTGACACGGTTTGAAAACAGGGTTGCTTCCAGCGCCGCTAGATCAACGCCTGGCGTCGTCCCGAGGCCAACTTGCGAGTAGACCGGGACGCCCAGGCACCGCACGCGTGCATTCGTGAAAATCGAAATCGCGCCGGGATAGGTAGGATTCTCGATCACCACTGCGTCTCCGGGTCTCAGAAATGACTTGGCAAGCAAGTCCAGCGCTTGCTGGCATCCGCCGGTGATGAGCAGATTTTCATCTTTGATTGCCAACCCCTCGGCGCGGAGCATTTCCGCCAGAGCGCGCTTCAGATGTGGATATCCATCGGAGGGTCCGAACTGCAGGATTTCCTGCCCTTGACTCTTGAGCACGGTCTGACAGCACTGGGCAAGCTCGGCGATAGGGAAGAGCTTTTCATCCGGCCGTGCGGCGACAAAAGAAGTGCTGTCCGCGGTCACCGGTTGCAGCAGGCGGGTGAGCGCTTCTTCACCGCGCTCATCGGCGAATAATGATTCCCAGCGCAGCCCGCCGTTGCCATTTCCATTCAGCGTCGGGGGAGCGGGAGTGATCTTCGACCCGTTGGGAATTTCGCAGATGAACGTGCCGCGCCCCACGTGGCCGCGGATCAGTCCCTGCGATTCGAGTTCCGCGTAGGCATTGGCAACGGTCGTCCGGTGGACGCCCAGCTGTGTCGCCAGTTCGCGCGTGGCAGGGATGCGGTCGCCGGGACGCAAATCGCCGCCATGGACCAGCGCGCAGAGCTGATCGCGGAGCTGGGCATACAGCGGGATGTGACTTTCAAGCTGAAGTTGAAGCGGAAGCATTGGCTCTCCCTTCCAGGCCAATTTACAGGGTAATTGTGGGCTGTAAAGAGCCAATTTGTCTATGTCTCCTTGGACTGACAAATCTGGGCCTTTTGGGGCGAAATCTTGGCCGGGAAATCTAGGAGGACGGTCCGCCACGCAGCCGAAACCGCTGGATTTTTCCCGTGGCGGTTTTAGGCAGTGCATCGAGGAATTTCACTTCGGCGGGGCACTTGTAACCGGGAAGTTTCGCGCGCACGAACTTGCGCAAATCTTCAGCCAACTCGGCCGTGGGAGCCACCCCGGGGGGGATGACCACAAATGCCAGGGGTCGCGTCAACCCTGTTGGTTCAATCACCCCGACGACTGCCGCTTCTGCCACTTTCGGGTGGCCCAGGAGCGCGTTCTCAACCTCTGTGGGGGCCACCCACATTCCGGAAACTTTCATCATGTCGTCGGCGCGCCCGCAATAATGGTAGTAGCCGTCGCCATCCCGATAGAACTTGTCTCCCGTGATGACCCATTCACCGATCTTGGTGCGCGCGGTCAGTTTGGGGATCCTCCAATAACCCGCAAACGCGCTTTCCCCTTTCACCCACAGGTTCCCGATTTCGCCATCAGGAACTGGCGACCCCTCATCGTCCACAATCTTCGCATCGTATCCCGGCACTGGAAAGCCGCAGCTTCCGGCGCGCATCCGCCCCGGCTGAGGCGAAAGAAACATGTGCAGCATTTCCGTGGAACCGATGGCATCGAGAATCTCCAGACCAAATCGCGCCTTGAACCGCTCAAAGATTTCAGGGGGAAGGCGCTCTCCCGCGGAAACCGACAACCGCACGGACGAAAAATCCGCGACCAGTCCATTTTCCACTTCGCGCAAAAGTGCCGCGTAAAACGTTGGCACCGCAAAAAATACTGTTGGCCGATGCCTCTGCAGCAATTCCGCGGTTCGTTCTGGTCGCGGACGCTCCGGATCCAGCACCGTAGCCGCGCTCGCCGAAAGAGGGAAGTACATTCCATTGCCAAGTCCGTAGGCAAAAAAGAGTTTCGACACTGAATAAGTTATGTCATCAGGGCTGATTCCCATTACTCCTTGGGCAAACCCGTGCGAGGTCGCGAGCATGTCCTTATGCATGTGCACAGCGCCTTTGGGAGTGCCGCCGCTTCCGGAGGTGTAAAGGAAAAACGCGGGGTCCGTTGAGCGCGTGGGCCGCGCAGTGACTCGCTCGGAGGTGGGTGGCAGCCAATCCTGCCAATGCTTCGCTGCGGCAGGGGTTTGCGCGGATGCACCGACCACGACAATCGAAATGTCTCTCAACTCGCGGAGGGCGGGCAGGAACGCCGCCAGTGCAATTTCATGCACAATCGCGAGCCGCGCCCCCGAATCTTTCGCGTAATGTGTGTAATCGGCCTCACGCGTCATCGGATTAACAGGCACGGCTATGCCGCCGATCTTCGCTACGCCAAAAAAGGCAGCAATAAACTCAGCCGAATCCGGCAACACAATCAGAACGCGGTCCCCCGGCGCGAGGCCATCCCGAATCAGCGCCGCTGCGACCCGGTCTGCGAGATTGGCCAAGTCACGATACTTGACCTGTGCCGGCTCGCCCAGGATGGCCACGCGATCGGGATGCTCCCCGGCAGGCCGCTCCAGAAAATGTTGAGCAATATTGAATTGTTCCGGGATGACGAGCTTTTCAGCCATCGCAGTTTGTAGTTTCTCCGTCAGGCCCACATTCTACGCTTACCGCGATTTGCACCGTACAAAGTTTCCGTGCGAATCGTGCTTTGAAAGTGGTAGAATGTTTTGGGGAATTACTCCCTCCCGCGATTTTATCCGCCCATGCAAGACCTGAGAATCCTTCAAAAGACTGAATCGCTCCACGAAGCGCGATGGTGGGAGCCCATGTCCGAAGACCGCGTTCATTGCTATCTTTGTCCGCGTCACTGCCACATCGGAGAAGGGCAGGGCGGTTTCTGCTTCATTCGAGTGAACCAGGGCGGCAAGCTTTACAGCCTGGGCTATGCTTCGCCGGCTGCGCTTCAGGTTGATCCGATTGAAAAAAAACCTCTCAATCATTTTTTGCCCGGCACGCGCGTTTTTTCCATGGGCACTGCCGGATGCAATATGGGCTGCTTTTTTTGCCAGAATTGGGATATCTCCAAGTCGCGCGCCGACCAGGTGCACTCCACCGCCATCCAACCCGAAGAAGTAGTCGCCTTGGCGCAAAAACACAATTGCCATTCGCTTGCCTTCACTTACAACGAGCCGACCATCTGGGGAGAATATGTGGTGGACA
>DATNHU010000160.1:0-5695 GCA_035604795.1 Candidatus Limnocylindrales bacterium | reverse complement strand
ATCCACGAACTTGGCCCCCGCCATGACGCGCCTTTCCTGAAAATTGACTGCGCCAGCCTGCCTCAGGAGCTTGTGGAATCGGAATTGTTTGGGCATGAGCGCGGCGCGTTCACCGGCGCGGTGGAGCGCAAGCTCGGGCGCTTTGAGTTGTCGTATGGCGGAACCGTGGTGCTGGATGAAGTTGCCGCGCTGGTGCCGGGAATCCAGTCCAAGTTGATGCGCGTTCTGGAAGACCACACTTTTGAACGATTGGGCGGAACGGAAACGTTGACACTCGATGCGCGCCTGATCGCGCTCACCAATGCCGTCCTGCCGCAGTTGATTGCCTCGGGAAAATTCCGCGAAGACCTCTACTTCCGGCTGAATGTGGTCAGCATTCACATTCCACCGCTGCGCGAACGCCGCGGAGACATCCTGCCGCTGGCCGAACTGTTGCTGGCGCGTGTGGCCCCCGTCCATGCGCGAACCGGAGTGCGGTTCTCGGAGGATGCCAACAAAGTGCTCACTGCCTACCAGTGGCCCGGGAATATACGTGAATTGAAGAACGTGATTGAGCGGGCCCTGGTTTTCGGCAAAAGCAAGGGTGCGGAGTTGACCGCCGATGACCTGCCCGATAGCGTGTGCGTGTCGGCGGGCGGGCCGTCGCTCGCGGTGTCGCGGCTCCGCTCCCTTGAGGATGTCGAGCGCGAAACGATTACAGCCACGCTCGAAGCCACGCACTACAAAATCACCAAGGCCGCGGAAATCCTGGGCATCAGCCGCAAAACACTGCTCGACAAACGCAAACGCTACGGCCTGGAATGAAGATTCGACTAGTCCTGCTGGGCAAAACGCGCCGGGCGGAATGCCGCGTGATGCTCGAGGACTATGTCGCGCGAATCCGCCGATACACCGAGGTGGAAGTTGCCGAAGTGCGGGAGGATTCCGCCGCGCTGCAACGCTTGAAGTTTTCACCGGGTGCGGGGGTTGTCCTGCTCGATGCGGCAGGGAAGCAGCATGCCTCCGCCGATTTCGCAAAGTGGCTTGGCCGCGAGCGCGACCGCGGAGTGCGCGAAATCGCTTTCCTCTGCGGCGGCGCGGAAGGTTTCCCCGAAGCGCTGCGCAAGCAGGCCACAAATAGGATTTCTCTCTCCACTTTGACCATGCCGCACGAACTTGCGCGCGTCGTCTTAGCAGAGCAAATTTACCGCGGCTTCGCCATCCTTGCGGGGCATCCTTACCCAAAGTGAATGCAGCGGTTCCTACTTTCAGCGATTTTTAGTGTGCTTTATCCGGCTGTAGACGGCGGGCCAAATCTTCAAAAACATACTTGTGTTCACTACTGACACCCCAAATCTCAAATGGCTGCCAATACCACACCGGGTACAAGTATGAGGTAACCGTCGTTGTCCGGGCCAGCACGGTCTCATTTCCATCCGGATGCAGTTCATACCGCGCATTCTCAAACCCAAGCCAGTGGCGCCCCGGCAAATTGGTACGGTCAATCGAAAGCCCCATCACGAATGGTGGCTGCCACTCAATGACGGTTTCTTTGATGTAGCCCTTGTTGAAATAGCAAGTCCGCGTTGCTCCCAGACCCGTTCCTTCCATTGTGCAGCGTTCGGGGATGGGGAGGCCGACATACATCAGGAACGATTTGTCCGCCTTCAAAGAGTCAAACGATTGGAGATTGGCTCAAACGAGATTCGGCGCTCCAGTCAGGCGAATAGAGGTTGTGACCATTTCTTGACGCGAATGAAGCAGAGTGGGCATCTCTATGCGATGGCCTGTGAAGATCATGAGTGGCAGTGAAAGCAAAACGACTGACGTGAACTTCGTGCCGCTGGTAAATTTGGCCAGAAGCTTCCGGAAAAGAAAACCCAGCAGGCCTCCGGTGAGAAGAGCTCCAAGCAGCAATGGAAACGCTGTTACTGCACATAGAATTGTTTCGAGACCTGCGGAAATGAGGATGGTGAGACTTGTAAGCAACGCTAAGGTTGTAGCTGCAATGACTTTGTTAGGGTGATCCTGGGTTACCATTGCGATCGCAAATCCGGCCGCGAATGGGGTTAGCATGAACATCGCCATCCCCATCGCATAGGTGCCGGGAAGTCTCGCAAGCCAGAATCCAAGCAGGCCTAGAGCCGTACCAGTTGCTGCGCCCACCAGGACTGCCTTTATCGAAGCGCCGGGGTTTTTCAGAGGGGACCCTCTCTCTTGTCTACAGCACATGTCTCAATCACGGTCAAATCCTGATTTATGATTTGAATGTGATTCTATGCCGTAACTCACCGCAGTGTGCAATGTTATTGTTAATTCAATAGGAATGAAATCTTTGAAACACAAGTGAGAATGACCGAATGAAATGCCCGCCCGAATTTAGCATGTGCCTAAAATCTCCCACCGTTGTATAATGGTTGGTGGAGAAGGACTGCGTGCCCGCCGAAATCCTGGCGGGTTTTGTTGTTTCTGGCAACAATCGATTTGAGGTCCCCATGTCTTTCTGGCTGGGCCTGATTGTGGTGCTGGCGCTGATTGTGGCCTTCATCGCCATATTTGGCGCAGAAGACCGCCACGCCAAAATGACGGAAGAAGAGTTTGAGGAGGAAGCCAAGAGAAGTTCAGCGATTGGCGCGGGCGTCGTGGAACTGCATAAGGTATTCCAGCCGTCGCGCGTGAAGCAGTATCTTGAAGAAAAGAACCGGGTAAAAGAGGAATCCAGTTTTTCGGGCGACCCGCCGCGCGGCCTTCCAATCGTCGAAGAACGTGATCGTGGAGACGGAACTCCCTCTGAATCCGCAAAACCTCGATAAACTTTGTTGACCGCGCCGACCGCAATCGCAGTAGCCGCTTGACCTTTACTGCCTGCGGCTTCACTATTCCCGAGATCCGTTTGGAGCGTGCCCGGCGGTTGTATGCGCTCAGCGGCATGTCTCCAATTCCCTCATGCCCGAAGAAAAAGGATTGCTGATCGTTTACACCGGCCCCGGCAAGGGCAAAACCACCTGCGCGCTGGGCACGGGGTTTCGCGCGGTGGGGCAGGGGCTGCGAGTGCTGATGGTGCAATTCATCAAAGGCTCCTGGCATTACGGCGAACTCGACGCCGCCAAAATGTTGGGCGACGACAAGTTTGAAATTCGTCCCATGGGCCGGGGCTTCGTGAAAATCGGCGGAGCCGAAACCGATCCCGAAGATATCCGCCTGTGCGAAGAAGCCTGGAAATTCGCCATCGAGCAGATGCACAGCGGGCGCTACGATTTGGTGGTCCTCGACGAAATAAACTATGTGATCAGCTATAAAATGCTGGATGGCGAACGCGTCGCGGAAGAATTGAAGCGCAGGCCCGAGCGCTTGCACGTGATTTGCACCGGACGGAACGCGCATCCCAAGCTGGTGGAGCTGGCCGACCTGGTGACCGAAATGCGCGAGGTCAAGCACCCGTACACGAAAGGCATACTCGCGCAACGGGGTATAGACTACTAAGGTCTAAGGATTGAGTTTCCAGAATGGCCTGGTTCAAACGCACGAAGAAGTCCATCGATAAGGCGGTGCCGCCCGACGAGCGTAGTGTGCGCACCGAAGGGCTGTGGACCAAGTGTCCCTCGTGCCGGACGATCATCTGGAAGAAGGACATGGAGGCCAACCACCACGTCTGCCCGAAATGCCAGCACCATTTTCCGATTGGCGCAACCGCCCGGCTGGAGCTGCTTCTCGATGGCCGCTGGGTGGAGCACGATGCGGGGCTGGCTTCCACCGATCCTCTGAAATTTACCGGCGTAAAGGTTTACACCTCGCAACTGCGCGATGCGCAGCGCAAATTGGGGATGAAAGACGCCATAGTCACCGCCGAAGGCCTTCTGGACGGGAGACCGGTGATTTGCTGCGCGATGGAATTCCGGTTCATCGGCGGCTCAATGGGAGCGGTGGTAGGGGAAAAAGTGACGCGGGCCATCGAGATGGCCATGTCCAAGCGGGTCCCATTGGTAATTGTATCGTCCTCGTCGGGCGCGCGAATGCAGGAGGGCACCGTATCCCTGATGCAGCTCGCCAAGGTTTCGGCGGCCCTGGCGCGGTTGGATGAGGTGCGCGTACCCTTTATTTCCGTGCTGACTGACCCCACCACCGGCGGCGTGAGCGCGAGTTTTGCCATGCTGGGCGACCTGAACATCGCCGAACCCGGAGCGCTGATTGGATTCGCCGGCCCGCGCGTCATCGAGCAGACCATCCGCCAGAAGCTGCCCGAGGGATTCCAGCGTTCGGAGTTCTTGCTGGAACATGGATTCCTTGACGCCGTGGTGCATCGCAAGGAATTAAAGGGTTACATCTCCTCCGCCTTTGAATTCTTCCAGGGCTGACCGCGCGGGACTTCATGGATTACGCCGAAGCAGTCCGCTATTTGTTGACACTCGGGCGGGAACTGGCGGCGCCCTCGCACGCGCGCGCGGCGAAATTTGACCTCGCCAACATCCGCGCGCTGGCTTCGCGGATGGGCGACCCACAGAATCAATTCCGCAGCATCCACATCGCCGGGACCAACGGCAAAGGCTCCACGGCGGCGATGCTGGAATCCATCTTGCGATGCGCGGGTTACCGCACCGGCCTCTACACTTCGCCACACCTGGAGCGCATGAATGAGCGAATCCGCGTGGATGGCGAAGAAATCAGCGACGCGGAATTCGCCGGAGCGTTCACCCGGCTGCACAAGCTTATCGAGCAGATGCTCTCCTCCGGAGAACTGGCCGCGCACCCCACATTTTTTGAGTGCATCACGGCCATGGCTTTCGACCAGTTTGCGCGCGCCGAAGTGGAGTTCGCGGTGCTGGAAGTGGGAATGGGCGGGCGGCTCGATTCGACCAATATCGTAACGCCCGAAGTGGCCGTGATCACCCAAATCCACTTTGACCACGAAAGTTTCCTGGGCCATTCCATCACTGAAATTGCCGGAGAAAAGGCCGGCGTCATCAAGCGCGGCATTCCCGTGGTGAGCGCCGCGGATCACGCCGATGCTGTCCGCGTGGTTGCCCAGCGCGCCGGGGAGCTGGGCGCGAATCTCGTTGAAATTGATGCGGCCTATCGCGTGGAGCGCCTCAGGGCTCACGATGGCTTCTATACCGCGGAGCTGGCTGCGAGTTCGCCAACGGATTCACGCCGCACCACGCTTCACCTGGCGCTGGCGGGCAGATATCAGGTGCGCAACGCCATCACCGCGTTTGCCACGGCGCGCATCCTCGCCGAACGCGGCTTCCTTCTGCCGGATGAGGCCATTGCGGAAGGTGTTGCGACCGTGCGCTGGCCGGGACGGCTGGAGCGCGTCGCTGAAAACCCGTCAGTATTTTTGGATGGCACGCACAATCCGGGTGGCGCGGTAGAATTGGCGGCATTTTGGGACGAACATTTTAAAGGGCGGCGAATTCACCTGATTTACGGGTCGGTGAGGGACAAGTCGGTGGACGAAATAGCCGGCCTGCTTTTTCCGCGTGCCACAACCGTGATTGTCACCGCGCCACGCCAGCCTCGGGCACTTTCCGCGGACGCGCTTGCTGCCATGACTCGTCATTTGGCGCCACAAATGGAGGTGGTGCTCGATCCGGCCGAGGCGCTCGAACGCGCACTGGCCGTCGCATCTCCTGAAGACGCTATATTCGTGACCGGATCCCTGTATCTGGCGGGCGATTTGCGCAAGTGGTGGCATTCACGCGGATCGAAAGCGTTGTCC
>DATNHU010000159.1:0-7788 GCA_035604795.1 Candidatus Limnocylindrales bacterium | reverse complement strand
ATGAACGCGGACGGGTCCGGCGTTACGCAGCTCACGAATGGACCGGACGATGAGTGGCCGTCGTGCTCGCCTGACGGCAAATGGCTCTATTTTACAGATGGACCGAGCAGGAAGATTCATCGCATGCTGTTGACGGGTGGCCCGGCGGAACCGCTTCCTGAGAAACTGATTCCGGATGCGCTGGAATTTGGGAATTCCGTGAGTTTTTCCCCAGATGGAAAATTTACAGCACGTATCCTGAGCGTTAGGAATCCTGAGAAAATGGAATATAAGCGTAGAATTGCCCTCGCCCCCGTGGATGGGGACGCCGGGACCGCCCCGCGTCTTTTGGAAATGAACCCCTATGTGAGCGGGCATCTCCAGTTCACACCTGACGGCAAGTCATTCGTCTATATGACACGCGAAAACGGCGTGGGCAACTTGTGGATCCAACCACTCGACGGCAGTTCTGGACATGCATTGACACATTTCACTTCTGAAACTATCTGGGGGTATGCCTGGTCTCCTGATGGGAAGAAAATAGCCATCGACCGCGGGCATACGGTTTCAGACGTAGTGCTGCTGCGCGATACGCGATAGCGACCTGCCTGATTCTCGATTTAATTTCATCTCTAGGGAAATAATCCGAGTCGTAGCGCGTTACGCGCCGCCCTTGAGCTTGGCGCCCAAACCTTTTAAGCGGCCGGCGCTGGCCATCGCGCCATACTGCTTCACCATCTTGCGCATCTGCAGATATTGCTTGAGCACCTGATTCACTTCCTGCACGGAAGTGCCGCTGCCGGCGGCGATGCGCTTGCGGCGGCGGCCGTCCAGTAAATCGTGATCGTCGCGTTCTGCGTTGGTCATCGAATTGATGATGGCCTCGACGCGCTTCAAGCGGCCCTCATCCACTTTCGTGTCGCGCGGAATGTTCGCCAGCGGGCCCATTTTCGGCAGCATGTCCATGACCTGCTCGAGCGGGCCCATTTTGCGGATTTGGCGGAGCTGGTCGCGGAAATCGCCGAGCGAAAACTCACTGCGGCGCATTTTGCGCTCGAGCGCGGCGGCCTGCTTTTCGTCCACGGCCTGCTCGACGCGCTCGATGAGTGAAAGCACGTCGCCCATACCGAGCACGCGCGAGACGATGCGCTCCGGATAAAACGCTTCAAGCGCATCGTATTTTTCACCCGTGCCGATAAATTTCACGGCCGCGCCCGTGACCTTGCCGATGCTGAGCGCCGCGCCGCCGCGCGCATCGCCATCGAGCTTGGTGAGGATGATGCCCGTGAGCCCGAGGCGGCGGTGAAATTCGCCGGCGGAGCGCACGGCGTCCTGACCGACCATGGCGTCGGCGACGAATAGTATTTCGGAGGGCTGCAGTTCGCGCTTGAGCTGGGACAGTTCTTCCATTAGCGTGTCGTCAATATGCAGGCGGCCCGCGGTGTCCACCAGAATCACGTCCGATGCCGAAAGTTTTGCTTCGCGGATCGCGCCCTTGGCAATTTCGAGCGGCTTGTCCGTGCCTGCGCCTGGCCAGCAGGCCACTCCAACCGCTTTGGAAACTTGCGCGAGCTGTTCGCGCGCTGCCGGGCGATAAACGTCGGTGGAAACCGTGATGGGGCGATGGCCGGATTGCCCGAGCCATTTGCCGAGTTTGCCCGTGGTGGTGGTCTTGCCCGACCCTTGCAGGCCGACGATCATCCACACGGAGGGCGGGCGCGAGGCGAAAAGTGGCTTGGCGTGCTTGCCCAACAGCGCCAACAATTCATCGCGGACAATTTTCACTACCTGCTGATCCGGCGAAAGTTGCAGCAACACTTCGGAGCCCAGAGCCTTGGCGCGGATGTGCGCGAGGAGTTCATCCGCGACGCTCAGCGCCACGTCGCCTTCGAGCAAAGCTTCGCGGATTTGCGCGAGCGCGGCGTCCAGATGCTCCTCGGTCAGTTTTCCCTGGCCGCGGAGATTTTTGAACGCGCGCTGGAGTTTGTCGGTAAGGTTTTCAAACATTGCGTGTCCCGCAATTCGCGCAAAAGAGTGCTCGCACTTTGTTGCGGTTCTTATTGTAGCGTAGCTGGATAGCCGGCAGGAAACATGAGGCGAGTCGGGCCGGTGTCAGATCAAATATAGCTGAGCCATTTTGACCGCCGAGTCGCGCGCATTCGCGCATACCACCGGCAGGGGAAATACAGCGCAACGACACACAGGACCCAGACCAGGTAGAGCAGGCCGAGACTCCACACATATCCCGCCGGGACTGGCCCCGGATTCATCGGGTGATTGGCGAATAGCCAGGGATCAATATGTCCTTCACGGATTATCGAAACGACGCAGGCCGCGGCGTGGATGAGAGGAATGTGCAGCAAGTAATAAAACATGGGAACGCGGCCAAAAGTTTCTATCACGCCCGCGATTTTGCCCCGCCAACGTTCCGCGAACGCCAGAAGGATGAACATCGGCCCCAGCGTCATCAGCAGGAATAAAAGCGAGGCCGGATACTTGGTGGTGCTTAGAAATCCGAGCAAGGTATGAGCTTTGCCCCAGGGGCGTGGATCCCCATAAACATTCAGGGTGCGGAGTGCGATGAAAAGAAATACGAGCGCCACGCCGATTTTCAGAGAGATCGCCCGGCGGCGGTCTAGTGGCATTTCCATCACCAGGCCAAACGCGTATCCGGCCATCATCACCCCGATCCACGGCACGATGACGTAAAGAATGAACAGCGGCGGACCGGAACCGCCAAGCTGAAATCCTCCGTCAAAATAGAGCAGGCTCCAGAACCAGTTTGGCCCATTCTCGCCAAAGTAGCGTTCCAGTTGGCCTTGGAAAACACTGGTATTGGTGAGGTTGTGCAGCGCAATGATGGCGACGCCAATCGCTCCGGTTAGCTTTATCGGAAGGTATATCAAGCCGGCCATGATCATCATGCAAATGCCGATCATCCAGATGATTCCTGCCAGCAGATAATGGGCGAAATCGAAATTAAAGGTCCAGCAGATGCGGATGAAGGTGAGCTCCAGGAGCACAAGCCACCCTCCCCGTGTGAACAGGAACTTTGAAAGCGCGGCTCGATTGGCGAGCTTGCGGCCGTGCAAGTAGGCCGCGGTCCCCGCAAGAAAAACAAATCCAGGCGCGACGAAGTGCGTAATCCAACGGGTGAAGAAAATTCCCCAGGTCGGGCCGCCCGCGGGAAGGCCCGAGTAAACACGGACGTGATCAATGGCCATGAGGATCATCACGACTCCGCGCACAATGTCCATCGAGGCGATGCGCGAAGAGGAGGTCGGCGGCAAGTTTGTTTTCAATGGCGTTGAAGAATTAAGGTTCAAAACGGCCCATTCTTCCTTCTATGGGACGCCCGGCAGAGTCAAATGTTACGCGAAATGAGAAGCCCGGACTGCGGCGGAGATTCCGCAGCATAAAGCGCAAATCGGAGATTTGCAGAACACTATTTCCATCGCCGGGTCGCACGCGGTAAATAGGGAAACGCGCGAACCAGAGATAGGTTTGCGTGTCAGGAAGCTGTCGCGCGGCATCCACAAGGTTCTCGGGCGCATTGTCGGGATAGAAATCGTAATCCACGGTGTCCGTCGACAGAAGATCCTGATGGAGGCGATATGCGCCGTCGGGTGTGCGAATCAAACCATCCCACTGAAGAATGGATGGTGCGAGCGGAAGTGCAGCAAGCGCCTGGACATTCAGCTTTTGATTGGCGACGAAGCGCTGCAAGCGAGTCAGCGCAATGTGGTGGGCTGCGGCGCAAAGCAAAAGATAGCCGCATGAGGCGAGCAGGCCCGCACGCGCCCAGGTGGAGCGGCGAATGCGCGTGCCGCGCGCGCCGATCAGCGGGAGAAAAAATAGTGCGCCAAAAATAGCGCTAGCGATGGGGACAACCCATAACGAAAAAGGGAATCCGGAGTAAATGCCGAGCCAGGCAACAGCGAGCGTCAGAACAGTGAACATGGCCCACATGCGGGAGGCGCGCTTCGTGCTGCGAGCCGGATCGCGGTGCGACCAGGCGGCCATCTGCGGTGTGAGCAATAGCGCGGAAAGAGTGAAATCTATAACGAACATCCAGTCCCATTGAGCACGCACTCGGGAAAGTGGACTCCAAATCATCGTGCCGAACGATGTCACCACGTCCAGGAGAATATGGCTGGCAATTCCTGCGGCGGTTGCCAGGGCCGTCCATCCAAATGACGGCGGAGCAGCGCCGAAGCGACGCGCTGCCCAACACACCAGCCATGCGATTCCCACGGCCCACAGCGGAAGCATGACCAGAGAGTGCGTGATGTACCGGTGATACTTCAGGATGGCCAGATCATCGCGCGAAAGAAATTGGTAGAAAAAATCTATGTCTGGAAAAATTGAGCCGATGGTGGCGGCGGCAATTAGTACGCGCGATTGTGGAGAAAATTCCGCCGGCGTTTCCCCGCGGCGCGTTGTGAATAATCCTTTGCCGAGCAGCGCGCCGGCGAATGCGTGAGTAATCGTATCCATTGGGTTTGGTTGTGCTGCCTGGTCAGGAAATTGAAATCAACGGTGACCGTTTTTCGACCACGCGCCCAATTTCCCGCGCGGGAATACCGCGCTGCAAGAGGGCCTCGAGCGCGGCTGGAGCTTCGTTTGCACCGATAGCCACAAGCAGGCCGCCTGAGGTTTGCGGATCAAACAGGAGCAATCTGAATTCTTCCGGCACGGTATCCGCAAAGACGACGCAATCACCAATGAAATTGCGGTTGTTGTGGAGGCCACCCGAAGCGTTGCCCGCTCGCGCACAATCCACAGCACCGGGGAGATACTCGATCCGCGCGTGGTCAATTTCCAACGAAACCACGGGAATATTGGATGCGGCGTGCCCCAGCGCCATTTCACGAGCGTGGCCCAGCAAGCTGAACCCGGTTACGTCGGTGACGGCATGAATACCTTTCCGGCCGGCATCCGATTCTGTGAGTGCTTCGGCGGCCGCTCGATTGAGTTGCGTCATGGAAGCGGTTGCCGCGGCCACGCTCTCCTCAGATGCCGTTCCCTTCTTGAGCGCGGTCGCAATCACCCCGGTCCCAAGCGCCTTCGTAAATAAGAGAACATCGCCGGGACGGGCGCCCACGTTGCGCCAGATCTTGTCAGGATGGACCACGCCGGTTACTGCGTATCCAAATTTCAAATCGTCGTCGCGGATGGAATGTCCACCAATTACGAAGCAGCCCGCTTCGGTCATTTTCGCCTGTCCGCCGCGCATAATCTCGCCAAGAACGGCGACATCGCCACGCTCCGGAAAACCTACCAAGGAAAGCGAGGAAATGGGCCGGCCGCCCATGGCGTAAACGTCGCTGAGAGCATTGGCCGCGGCGATCTGCCCGAAGAGAAACGGGTCATCCACAATGGGTGTGAAGAAATCCGTGGTCTGCACGATCGCCAGGTCAGGTGACAGGCGGTACACCCCGGCATCATCGCTGGTCTCATATCCGACCAGCACATTCGGGTCAAATTGCTTTGGCAGGGTGCGCAGCACCGAATCCAGAATACTCGGGCTGAGCTTGGCGGCGCAGCCGGCCGCCTTGGCCATGGTCGTGAGTTTCACAGTTTCCGGCAAGTTGTTCCCCCCAGAATGCGGCCCGAGGATTATAGCGCGAGAGGAGGCGCGTTCGTCGAAACTGGTCTGGAAACGGAAAAGGTCAACCCTGATTGGCTGCGCGGAACGGAATCGTGACGGTCTTGGTGGCTTGTGAGGAAGCTGTCATGTGGCATCGTCCGTCAAAAATGCCCCCGGGTTCGATGACCAGACAGGGAGAGTGAATCTCGCCGGAAACGACGCCCCTAGCCTGGATTTCGACTCGCCCCTTAGCGAATATCACGCCGTCAAAGCGCCCGGCAATGATGACCTGGTTACCTTCAATCTGACCCTCAACCTTGGCACCCTCGCCCAGGACCAGCGTCTGGTTGCTCAATATGTTTCCCTTGACCTGGGCTTCAATTCGGAGCGTTCCAGAGAACTCCAGAGTCCCTTCAAAGCGAACTGTCCGGTCCAGGAACCCGGACCACTCGCTCTGGGAGTCCTCCATTTTTCGATCTGAAAAAGGCCAGGCCATGGTCGGGTCACTCTTCATGACAGCTTTGCATGTGATTTCCCGGCAGTCAAGAGAAACAAGGTACTAGCGTGAGAGTTTATACTACATAAGTAGTTTAATGCATTAATTTGTCGTAGATTCCGGCAAGTTGCGCCTCATCGTAATACTCTATCTGCAATTGCCCGGCCCGATTCTTTGCCTTCAGCCGGAGTGTGACTTTCGTACCCAGGTGCCGCTCAAGCTCTTCCAACGCAGCACGGGTGTTGGCGTCGAGCTCTGCTGCTTCCTTCTTGGCCGCTTCGCCCCCGCGCGCTTTACGTACGATGAACCGTTCGAGTTGACGAACTGTCAGGCCGCCGCGAGCAATTCGGTGCGCGAGCTTCTGCCGCTCGGCAGAATCCGTGACGCCGAGAAGCGCGCGGGCGTGCCCGCCGGTCAAACGGCCCTCCTCCATCATTTCCAAAATTGATTTTTCCAATCGCAGCAAGCGTACGGCATTTGCAATTGTGGCGCGATCCTTACCAGTCCGCGACCCAACTTCTTCCTGCGTCAAGTGGAATTCATTAAGCAAGCGGTCGAAAGCGCGGGCTTCTTCCACGGGATTCAAGTCCTCGCGTTGAAGATTCTCCACCAGCGTAAGCTCGAGCACCTGCTCTTCAGGAACCTCGCGGAACACCGCCGGCACTCGCTGCAAACCTGCCCGCTGCGCCGCGCGCCAACGCCGCTCTCCCGCGATAAGCTGAAAGCGCGCACCCATCCTCCGCAGCACCAGCGGTTGAATAATCCCGCTGGTCTGAATGGACCGGGACAACTCTTCAATCGCTTCTTCCCGGAATCTTGTGCGAGGCTGGTACGGATTGGGATCAATCAGATCTATGTCCACCTGGTAAGAGCCCGTTGGAGCCGTCGGCGCTGTTTGCGCCGCCACTGCTACTTGTGGTCTCTCCACTGCTGGCATGGGCGCCGGTCCCGGCTGCGGCTGCTGCGGCTCGGGTTCCCTGATCAGAGCTCCCAAGCCCCTGCCCAGAGCGTTTCTGGTCATTGGCAATGACCTCCTTGGCGAGTTGGATATAACTTTCTGCACCTTTACTACTTATGTCGTAGAACACGATTGGTTTCCCATGACTCGGAGCCTCTGCCAGTCGCACGTTTCGCGGTATCACAGTAGAGAAAACTTGGGCTCCAAAGAAACTCCTGAGGTCGGCGGAAACCTGACGTGAAAGCGTCGTACGCTCGTCAAACATGGTGAGCAGGATTCCTTCGATTGCCAGCTCAGGGTTCAATGATCGGCGGATTCGCATCAGTGTATCGAGAAGCTCGGAGACCCCCTCCAGGGCATAATACTCGCACTGGATCGGAATCAGTACGGAGTCAGCTGCGACCAGGGCGTTCAACGTAAGGAGGTCCAGCGATGGAGGGCAATCGATGATTATGTATTGGTAATCATTTCTGAGCTCGTTTAGCAGTTGTTTAACCTGGAACTCGCGATCGGAGGCGCTTACCAGCTCCACTGAGGCGCCGACAAGATTTCTGTCTGCAGGCAACAAATCGAGGCCCTCTACTTGAGTTTTCTGGATAATTCGGTCGGTTGGTTCATGCAATATCAGCGCATTGTAAAGGCTGCGACGTGCCGGGTCCTTGGGGAACCCTATCCCGCCCGTTGTATTGCTTTGTGGGTCGCAGTCCACCAGGAGGGTTCGTCGCTCAGAAATTGCCAGCGAAGTTGACAGGTTTATTGCCGTGG
>DATNHU010000158.1:0-5701 GCA_035604795.1 Candidatus Limnocylindrales bacterium | reverse complement strand
GTCTGTGCGTGCCGCCGGATTCGTCACATCATTCGCGCCGATCACCAGTGCGACGTCGGTCTGGGGGAACTCAGGGTTCGCCTCATCCAGATCCATCAGCTTGTCGTAGGGAATGTCCGCCTCGGCCAAAAGGACATTCATGTGTCCCGGCATTCGGCCGGCCACGGGATGGATCCCGAATCTTACATCCACGCCTTTCTTGGTGAGCACGTCATACAGCTCACGCACTTTGTGTTGCGCCTGGGCCACTGCCATACCATACCCCGGCACGATCATCACCTTACTGGCCGCACCGAGAATTTGAGCAGCCTCCTCGGCCGTCGCGCTTCGCACCGTGCGCTCTTCCTTATCTGCTGCGGCGTGCGTCTGCTCCTGCCCGAAGGCGCCAAAGATTACGTTGGTGAAAGACCGGTTCATGGCCTTGGACATGTTCACGGAAAGAATGAAGCCGGAAGCTCCGTCCAACGCGCCCGCAATGATTAGCAGCTTGCTGTCCAGCACAAATCCCATGGCCGCCGCGGAAAGCCCGGCGTAGGAGTTCAGAAGGGATATAACCGTCGGCATATCCGCCCCGCCGATGGGGATGATCATCATCACGCCCAGCACCAGTGGAATCCCCACGATCGCCGGGAATATCGCCGCGCGATCGGGATGAATCACCAGGAAAACCGCGACCCCGGCGGAAACGGCCAACAGCGCGAGGTTTACGAAATTCTGTCCCTTGTAAGTGATCGGCCGCTGCGGCAGCATCTCCTGCAATTTTCCGGCCGCCATTAGACTTCCCGTAAATGTAAGCGAGCCGAGTATCACTTCCATGGACAGGACGCCCATCGTGAATCGCGGCACATTGGGCGTGCGCAAATAGAACTCCGACGCGCCCACCAGCGTTACGCAAAGTGCCCCGAAGCAGTGGCTGAGTGCCGTCCGCTGGGGCACGGCCGTCATGTGCACCATTCCTAGGGGCACTCCAATGATCGAGCCCAGCACCAGGCCAATGGCAATCCATTTGTAATCCACGATCCCGGAGTTCAGCAGCGTGCCGCAAATGGCCAGCAGCATGCCTAGCTCGCCCGCCCAAACTCCGTGGCGAGCGCGCGCCGGATTGCTCATCCACTTCAGGGCCAGGATGAACATCGCCGTCGCGATCAGGTAGGTGGTCTCGATGATGAGTTGCGTGGCTTGCGGTGTCATGGTTTCTGGGGACGGCTGGTCTTGAACATTTTGAGCATCCGGTCGGTAATCAAGAATCCGCCCACCACGTTGCTGGTGGCCGCGACGATCGCTATCGTTCCCAGCACAACGGAAAGCTTGCTCTCGTGTCTTCCCGTCAGGAGTATCGCGCCTACCACCGCAATTGCGTCCAATGCATTGGTAAGCGACATCAAGGGCGTATGCAGCAGGGGAGCGATTCGCCGTATCACTTCAAAGCCAATGAAAGCAGCCAGCATGAATACGTACAGGTCGGTAATCAAATCAAACTTCATGCTTGTTGAGCCCCCTTCACCGCCGTCTCCAGCGCGGGCAATTTATAGAATTCCCGCACGCGCGCGTTCACCACTTCGCCGCCGCGTGTCAACAATGTATCCCGCGTTATCTCATCCTCGAGATTCATCCCCATCTTTCCGTCTTTCATCAAGTGCAGCAGGAACGCGCACACGTTCTTCGCATACATCTGGCTGGCATGGTACGGAACGCTGCTGGCCACATTGATTCCACCGATGATGGTCACCCCGTGCTCGACTATTTTTTCGCCCGCTTTGGTCAGCTCGCAATTTCCGCCGCGCTCCGCCGCCAGATCTATGATCACTGCCCCCAGCGCCATGCCCCGGACCATTTCAGCTGTTATCAAAATGGGCGACTTTTTTCCCGGAATTACCGCCGCGGATATCACCACATCGCTTTCCACCACCACTCGTCCCAGGAGCTCGCGTTGCTTCTGATAGAACGACTCATCCTGTGGCCGCGCGTATCCTCGCGCGTCCTGGGCATTAGCGGCTTCGATGGGAAGCTCCACAAATCGCCCCCCCAGGCTCTGCACTTGCTCTTTAACTGCGGGCCTCACGTCGTACGCGGAGGTAATCGCCCCCAGCCTTCGCGCCGTGGCGATCGCCTGCAGCCCTACCACCCCCGCTCCAATAATAAAAACGCGCGCAGGAGTGATGGTCCCCGCTGCCGTGGTCAGCATTGGAAAAATCCTCGGCAAGTGGTCGGCCGCTATTACCACGGCTTTGTATCCGCAAATTGTTCCCATGGACGAAAGCACATCCATGCTCTGCGCTCGCGTCGTTCGCGGCATCATCTCCACTGAAAATGACGTTACGCCTGCGCTCGCGATTCCCTGTACGGTTTCCAGATTTCCCAGCGGACGCAAGAACCCGATTAATACCTGGTCCTTGCGAAGTAGCGGCAGGTCGGCTTTGCCCGTCTTGTCATTCGACCCATAGCAAAGAACCTGCAGGATAATATCCGCGGTGCGAAACACCTCTGCGCGGTCGGCAAGAATCTTCACGCCCTTCGCCGTGAAATCGGCATCCGTGTAGCCCGCTTCCACTCCCGCTCCGGCTTCCAACACAACTTCCAATCCAGCCTTCAGCAGTCCTGGAATCGCGCCCGGCGCCAGCGCCACTCGTCGCTCACCTGGAAAACTTTCTTTTGGAACGCCGACGATCATCGATCCATCCCTCGAGTGAAGTCACACGTCTTACTTCTTAACCTCACCAAAAAAAAATTCTCATGAAGATTTCGCCGCGCCGCCTTTCAACGGCCCCCTGCAGACAAAAACAAATGCGGGCGGCAGGTTTCGCCAGACAATACTATATTTTACGGACTTAAAGTAACGGAGAAGAACTTCTTTGAGCCGGAATACTTCGAACCGGCCGTTTTTCAACTGAACCCCCGTCAAATACCGGAATTGAGTGAAGACGCTCCTCTCGCTCAACACTTCCGTAAGTCCGCCCAGAAATTTGTTCCGTTGCTCTTCGGTCATAAATGCCAGCGGAAGCGATGAGAGCGCCGCATCCACTTGCTTGAACCCTCTGCGCTCGACTTCCTCTCGTAAAACCTCGGCGCTGGCGCCCACCAATTCCAGCCGCGAATCGCTCACACTCGACTGCAGGTGACTCAAAAACCGCGGATTGATCTCGAACCCAAGCAGCCTGGCACCGTCGGGCATGCGTTTCAGCAGGCCCCGCGTCATCACCCCGGTGCCGCACCCCACCTCTACCACCACGCGCGCATTTTCCAGCGGCAGCGGCCTGAGCATCGCGTCTCTCAAAACGGGCGAACTCGGCGCCACTGCGCCCACCGTTTTGAAATCGGCGCGGGCCTCGTGCGTGAACGTTTTCAGGCTCACTGGCTTATGCCCACCCCTTGAAACTCAGCCTGCGCATTGTATCAGCCTCAAGAGATGTTCGGTGCATCATCCTCTGCAAACGTTCAAACGCGAACGCGCGCGGATGGAAATTCTCCGTTTCAAGCGCGTAATGCGCACTCAACAGGTCTAAAATTGGAGTTATGCAGAAGAAAGTTTTCTGGGCTGCCTTCATGGCGCTTGGGGTTCTGGCCGATCTCACGCTGCCGCTCTGGTGGGCGCTCGCCGCAACCGTCCCCGCCGGCTTCCTCAGTTGGTGGATCGCTTATCGCAGCGACTGGTTCTAATGTGCGCCAGGGAATTTCGTTACACGCATTCTAGCTTCCTGTCTCAGAAGGTCATTCCGCGGTTCCTAGTCTCCTGACTTGCAGATTCATCCCAAGATTCCCAGGGCGCCCGAGCTTCAGCCCCCGAACTTAGTCCCTAAGATTTCCGGAGTTTTCACCCCTGAAGCTCTCAGCGTCGTCCAACAGATTCGTCCCGCCTTGCTTTACAATGTTGCCCCGTGTCCGCCGCATCCAAACTCGACCACCTGAGCGTCGTCCTCGTGGGCACACGCAATCCTCTCAACATCGGCGCCGCGGCCCGGGCCCTGAGCAACTTTGGCGTGCAAGGTTTGCGCGTCGTCACTCCCTACGACCCCGCATTCCGCGAAGCCCGTTCCGCCATCGGCGCTTCCGACCTGCTCGCCAGCGCGCGGGAATTCGCCACCGTTCCCGAGGCCGTCGCGGATTGCACGCTCGTCGTCGGCACCACTGCGGTTCGCCACCGCGCATTGCACCAGCCGCTTCGGCGCCTCGAAGAGGGCGCTCGTCTCATCCGCAAGCAACTCAGATCAGCCCGCGTCGCGCTCCTCTTTGGGTCGGAAAAGTTTGGCCTCTCCAACGACTCTCTCAGCCATTGCCACTGGCTGATGCGCATCCCCACCGTCGAACGCAATATCTCTATGAATTTGGGACAGGCAGTCGCGGTCACTCTCTACGAAATAATTCGCGACGCAAAAGCAAAATCGTCTGCAATCAAGAAAGAAGACCAGCAACTCGCCAAGGCCGCCGAACTCGAACGGATCAGCTCGCTGCTCCTCGAAACCATGCGTGCCAGCGGATACCTCGACCGCCGCCGCATTACCGATGTTGAGGAACGCATGCGACGCATGGTTCGCCGGCTGCGACTCCCAGCGCGCGACACAGAGGTCTGGCTGGGAATCCTGCGTCAAATCTTGTGGAAACTGTGCAAATCTCTACCCCCGCAAAGTTAGGGAAATCGCGAATTTTCATATGTTTGCAGGCGTTATTCTTAGTTCTAGAACTGTACCCCACCTGTCCTTTCGTACTATGGTTTTCTGGTCTCCCTCCAGCTATTCTGCAAGTTCAATTTGGCGGTTGGGTCCGAATCTATCGGGGGAATTGTGCATATCAAGCGGCGGTCCACAAATTTCGACGGAACGAAAGTCGAAAACCGGAGTTCCCCCCGGTACAACGTCACCGTTCCCCTCGAGGTGAGCTGGCGTGGCAACGATGGCAAATCCATCAAGGAATCCGCCGTCGCAAAAGTGGTGAATGAGCGCGGCGGTTTCATCGAATTGGCCAAGCACCCCGAGCTCGGCACCCGCGTCACTCTCACCAATTTTCTTTCCGCGGAAGCGGTTGAAGCTCGGGTGCTGGCTACTCCCGGTTCCAGACCCACGCTCCATCATGGTGTGATCGTTGAACTGGTGACTCCAGACGGAAGGTTCTGGGGAGTCGATCTACAATTCAAAAAGGCCGCCGTCGAACTCCAAAAACTTGAGGCCTCGCTACGCGGACAGGGAATCGATATCCGCCTGCTGAAAGAATTTCTCGACGCCGTGGATTTCATCCGCACGGCTTCCACTGTCGCGCAGGAACTGCGTGAGCTGCAGCTCCAAGGCAAGTCGGAAGAGCGAGTCCTGCACAGAATCGCAGCGGAGCGCGTCCGGCGTTCCATGAATCTTTTGCTCGCGGTGATCACCGACCTGGACGCCAACCACATCGCGCAAGACACTGAGGGCGTTGACGAATTGTTCCGTTCGCTCGAGCAGACCCTCGTTCGCTTGCAAACTCTCGTGAATCCCCGCGAATCTCGCCGCCCCGCACAATCCTCTAACCAACACCCGCAACCTCAAGTGACTCGACCTTAGTATTTGTTTCGTCTCCGCTTTCTAGGGTGCCGGAGCCTCAGCACCACCTTTGATTCTCATAAACTTCAGTGGTCTCAACCCCTCAAGCGAGTTCCATTTTTTCAATTACCCGCCTTCCCCCGCTTCCTCAAGTATCTCCCCACCGACAACACCAGATCCGCCTCCCCAATCAC
>DATNHU010000157.1:0-4388 GCA_035604795.1 Candidatus Limnocylindrales bacterium | reverse complement strand
ATTCTTGGAAAAAGGCGCCGCGATTTTGCAAAAGCCGTTTGGCCTGACCAATCTCAGCCAGACGATTCGGGGCGCGCTTGGCAGGGTACAGCCAGGTGAAGAACCTAAAGCAACATGAGTGGCAATTGGCCCGTTGGGATTCGATGTTAACGACAGGATGCGTTCTTCGCGCTTACTCGCTGAGCAGTCGCCAAGAAGGAAGTTTGTTCAACCAGATGGATTTTGATGGTGCCCGAGAGAGGACTCGAACCTCCACGACCTTGCGATCACTAGCTCCTGAAGCTAGCGCGTCTGCCAGTTCCGCCACTCGGGCACGAGTGCTGTGGGTGAAACCCCGGGCGAGCCGAGGTTGCAGTACCAACGAGGCTTTTTCATTGTGCCCGCGGCTCCGGGCTTTGTCAACGAAGGGCGGCTGCCGCAGGCCCAGATACTGGAGTAGCGGGTGGAGAGGTGTTACTGGAACCTCGGGCTGGTGAATGGGGCAAGCTGTGCCAAACAAAGGGTTTGCGCCGCCTCAGGACCAGAGCGCTTGTGCGGCAGGCCGGAGCTCGCAAGGCGTTCTTTTCCATTAGTATGGCTGATGCCAAGCAGTTGAAATTCAAATGGTTAGTGCTATACTGCCCTTAAGAACGCGGCCTTTCCCTTCCTTGCCCCCGCTAATAAGACCGCGCTGCAGTTGCAGTGGGAGGTCACCATGGAAAGACTTACCGGACCCATCCTTTACGTACTCATTGCCTGGGGAGCTGTTACTGCCGTATTCATGCTTTTGTTGATCAGGCGGAGCCTACTCGCCAGCCACGAAGACGATCAAATCTTTCTGGACGCGGCACAGGAACACATGGCTCGGGAGCAACGGGAGCTGGTGGCGAAGATTCAGATGCTCTCGCGCCCGCTGATGACCAGCGGGATTGCTTCCGGGGCGCTGCTCCTGGTGCTTGCGGGCTTGTGGCTCTACAACGGATTGAAGAATTTCTGATCGATTGAAGAGAACCGGCACACGCGCTTGACGGCTTATCGCGCCGACGGGCCGCTCGGTTTGGGTTGTGCGACTTGCGGTGTGTTCGTGGGCGTGACCGGTTGAGATGTTTGCGCGAGCGACGTGTGGTTATGCACGATCACCCAGTGGTCATTCCTCTTTTCCAGAATCAGAGTGGTTTGCCCGCGTGCTGCGGAAGGTTGTCCATCCACCACGGCTGAAAAATCCCACTGATAGCAGGCCCACGCGATGTTGCCATTGAGCTTGATGAAGGTGTTGGACCTGTCCATGCGCACCTGTTGCATGCGAGCGCGCTGTCCCTGATACGCAGCGAGATAATTCGTCCAGGTAAATACGGGCGGTGCCCAGATGCCGTTGACGATCCAAACATCCTCGGCATAATCCTTGTGCAGCTTCTCAATGTCGCCCAGTTGCCAGGCGCCCAACATTTCGGAAATTGTGTAATCAACCTGCTGTTCATCGCCCATGGGGAGGGCGTTTTTGTTGTCCGTGGATGGCGGATCATTTTTCTTTTTCTTCTGCGCCGTAGTCGGCGTGGCGCAAGCCAGGAAAAGAGACGCTCCCAGAAAAAATGAGGCGAGAATTTGAATCGTCCGGCCGGAAAAATGAGCAGAAAAATAACTCTTCATGCGTGTTCGACCCCCGATGAAAGAGGATAGCACGGCGATTTGCGCGCGGGAGCGGTGTGTCCAGTTGATTTACTTTGGGGGCTGGATACTTTTAAGAAGTAAAACGCGCCCGCCTCAGTTTTGTTGCGTGGCGCTGATGAGATTGACGAAAAGCCGGTAAGCTCCGGGCACCCCTTCGGGAATTTGGCGGAAGAACGCGATCCCCGTGTAAATGTAAATTCCTTTGCCATAGCGGGCGTAGACGAGCGCGCCGTTGAGGTCTGGCTCGCCCGGATCGTTCATGGCCAGCACCGCGGTGTATTTCGGATCAAATTGTGTCCAATAGTAGAGGCCGCGCTCCTGCACCCAGCCTCTGAAATCGTCCTGCGTGATTTTATTTGGACGATTCAGCAGAGAATCTTCAGGTTTCAAAAATTTTACGGGAGAATTCTCATCGGTTATGCGCGGCAGTTGACCACCCGGGCCGCTCAGGATTTTCGCGGAGTAAGGAGCATATTGTTCCTTATTCCAGGCGAAGTCCCGGTTGTATTGCACCACGAGCGTTCCTCCGTTCGAGACGTACTGTAGGAGCCGCTGGTTGGCGCCGGGAAGCTCCGGCCGCAGCTCGTAGGCGCGCACACCAACTACGATGGCATTGAATTTTGAGAGATCGCCAAAAGCCAGTGACTGTGCATCCAGCATTTCCACTTGAATCCCCAGCGTACGCAACGCTTCCGGGATCGGTTCGCCTTCGGCCGTGATGTAACCGACGCGCAAGCCTTTCGGAACATTCAGATCGAGGGCGTACACTACGCATTGCGCCGGTTCGCCCCAGTATTGGGTAGGCAAAGAAGGCAGAGGCTCGAGAGAGCTTGCAAATTTTTCGCCGCCACGCTTGGCGTATGCCGTAATCGTATATTTTCCCGGAGCCAGCTTATTCGGAGGAGTTACGGTTACTTTCGCGAACTTTTCGCCGGAACCATCGAAGGTAATTTCCACTGGCGCGCTTGCCACAAATCCGTCGGGCGTATCCAGGCCCACGGATACTTTGCTCGCTTGCGTCGCGTAGGAACGCACCCGCAACAATACGTCGAATACCTTTCCTGGTTTTCCGAGCACTTCCAGCGCCTGCTTGGGTTCCACCTTCAGCGTATAAGCAGGCACCATGCGCAGCGCCACTCGGTCGATGCGCGTCGAGCTTGGAGCGATATGGGTGACGGGAATCGCGACAGAAAACTTGTAACCGGAAATGGTCACATCCTGCTTCGCAGTTAACAGCGGTGGCGGTTCGGGCAGCAACTTCTCCCAAGCTGTAAGCTCACGAGTGGCTTGAGTGACTGCAACGGTGAACTGGTAGCCCTTCGCGGCATCGCCGTCCCGCTTGGTTTCCTGGAAAGACTGGGAGAGATCCAAATTCAACGCACCGAGCTCGCAACCTGCCTCTTTGCGGCAGATCGCCGCTGCCGCAACGCCAACAGTTTCCCCGGCCACAAGTGTCTCTCGATCCGCCTCCGCCCGAACCTCGACGGCGGCGACCAGAGCCAGCGAGCGTTCGATCCGCTTTCGTGCTGCCGCAAGTTCGAAAGCGAGTTGGGTCGTTGGCGTGCCATCGAACCGCGGAGAGATGGAGTCGATTTGCTTGGCAGCGCTGACCAGATGGGAAGCCGCTTCGCCCCAATGAAGCGCGAGAGCTTCCGTACGTGCTTTCTCAATGGACGATTCCGCTTCCCTCATCGCATGTCGAAACGTTCCCTCGGGTGCCGCCTCGCTCGGAAGTTCATGAAGTGGTTTGGCAAGACTCGCTGGCTCGAGCTTATTTCCATCCTCGCGAATCAGCACCAATGGCCGGCGGAGAAACGGCGAATTCACAAACCCGGTGATCCCCTGCGAACGGTGATTGGAGAAAGCGTCGAGAGCAATTTCTCTCCAGCTTTTGCCCCAGAGGGCCGAGATATCGTCGACGGGAAGAGAGTAACCATTCGACGTGGCGCCAGTCGCGCCGCCTCGTTCCGTGTCCAGGATCTGTACCGGATAGGAAGCATTTCCCCAAGCCTCCAATCCATCTTTGGTTATTTGCTCGGAAAACGCTTTGGGATCCGCAGCCATCAGGACCGCTTTTGGTGTCCACAGTCCGGAGGTTTGGTGGTGACCGTGGCCGCCGTGTACTCCGCCCCATCCGTTGATCACGATGTTGGGGCGATACGTTCGAATGACACGGACCATTTCGCCAAGAACAGCGTCGCCCCAGATTTTTTCCGTTTCTTCCGGAGTCTTTGAGAAGCCGAAATCCGGCGCGCTTCCAAAAAAGAGTTTTATGCCGTAGCCGCGCGTGGCCGCGAGCAATTCCTGCGTGCGGATTAATCCGAGTTGCGGCGCTTGCTCCGGGCCCAGGTCATTCTGTCCGCCTTCGCCGCGGGTGAGCGTCAGCAACGCCACATCGGTGTGCAGGCCCCGGGCCAGGTAGGTCAGCAGAGTCGCGGATTCATCGTCGGGATGGGCAGTGATGTAGAGAATGCGCGTGGTAACGGGAGCGCTGTCAATGGCCTCGATCGTTTCCGGGAGGCCCGGGCCCGTTCCTGGGGCAGGTGGAAATTGAGGCGACGCTGGTTGCCCGGAAACGGCGGCCAGCACACCGCCCATGAAGACCAAGCCTAACGCTCTCCTTACGCCGATTGCTCTATTCAAAGAAAAATTCACGCCGCCTCCGGTTCATTCACTTTCTAATGAGTCCGCCTTTGCAAAGGGCCATTGTCGCATTTTACGTGTCCAGATAAGAAATGCGA
>DATNHU010000156.1:0-10817 GCA_035604795.1 Candidatus Limnocylindrales bacterium | reverse complement strand
CCATTATATTTTCAATGGCTTGGTCTGCAAAAGCTGCTCCGTACCGCTTTGCATACCCTGCGACTCCTTGCCCATACGCTGGGTCAGAGTCGGTGGCCTGGTCTTTGGCGGCGAGCAGCGCGACAATCCCAAATTCATATTTGTCGAAAGACCCGTAGGTTGCGATCTTGAATTTATCCTTGACCGAAAGAGGCGGTAATTCTTTGGTGCCCTCGACCGTTCCATAGTTTGGTAGCACGCCAAAGATTCGATCGTTCTTCAAAACGGGATCCGACTTGGGGGTTGCAACCTCTTTCAAATCCTTGGTTCCATCCTTGCCAGCTGCCGGATCGATTGCTTTCACGTCCGCCCTGGCGGGAGACGAAGTGGAACTGTCCTGTGGAGGCTGCTTAGCGAACACCGGGAAGGCAAAAAGAAACACAACGGCGGCGATTCCGCAGATAGTAATCCCCTTGATTTGCCCCTGTGATTCCCTCATGACCGTAGCTGATCCCCTTGCCCTGTTCGCCTAATCGGCTTGACCGGGTCCCCGAAAACCCGCCCGTGTACCCTGTAGTACTAAATTTGATGACCTCCGAATGTACAGGGTTGCATCATTTTTTATGCGGTCGCCATATTGCGACACATCCCCTATCATGTAACACCAATGGAGAGAATTAGTTGCAAATTGCTAAGACCAGGCGAGAGAGAGTAAAAATATGGTAGCGATACCGGGATTCGAACCCGGATTTTGGCCTTGAGAGGGCCACGTCCTAACCCTTAGACGATATCGCCCCTGCGAACAAATGCTAGGGATCTTGCGCGCTAACCAAAGTCGGCGAACAGGCAATAATGAGCGCTAAGAATTCTTACACGTCCACAAAGTGGGCGCAAGTGGCCCCCAATGAAGTGCGGAAGCGCGTCAATCCTTGGTAAGAGAGCCGTCAGCGAGGCGCCAGATGTGCAGCGGGTTCCCATCTTTCAACTCATCGGGCAACGCCACACTAAGGAAATTTTGGTAGCACACTGGCCGCGCAAAGCGATAAATGGCTTGTGTGCCGACCGAAGTTGACCTTCCATCCGCGGTGGCCGGATAGGGCCCGCCATGAATCATGGCATGCCCGACTTCGACGCCCGTGGGAAATCCATTGAATACCAGCCGGCCCACTTTCTGTTCCAGAATTTCAATCAGGTCGCGATATTCACGCAAGTCATCTTCGGTGCCGTGAATTGTAGCAGTCAAATGGCCGTCCAAGCCGCGTGCGATTTCAATCATCTCCGCCCGGTCCGAGCAAGACACCACAATTGCGGATGGGCCGAATATTTCCTCCGCCAACCCCGGATTGCGCGCGAACTCACGCCCCTCCACGGCGAACAATGTAGGGGTGGCACGCACACCTGGCGCGCTGGAAGCATCTTCCCCTTCTGCCACGACTGCAACGCTTGATTCTTTCGCACGCGCGGCAACCAACCCCTTATACGAGGAATGAATCTGTGGCGTGAGCATGACCTGGGCAGGCGATTCCGAAATGCGCCGCATCAATCCCTGCGCGAAATTCTCAGCTCCCGGCCCAGCGGGAACGAAAACCATCCCCGGTTTAGTGCAAAACTGCCCCGCGCCCAGCGTGACCGAGCCGTGCATTCCTTCGGCAATCTGCTCAGCGCGCGACGCGAGAGCGCCGGGAAGCAAAAACACGGGATTGGTGCTGCCCATCTCCGCGTATACAGGAATTGGATGCGGCCGCGCGGCAGCGGCGTCCATCAGTGCGCGCCCTCCGCTTTCTGATCCCGTAAATCCGACTGCCTTCATAAGTGGATGCCTCACGAGCGCAATGCCCACTTCCGCGCCTGCGCCATAAATCAGGGAAAAAATTCCTTCCGGCATTTTGCACTCGCGCGCAGCCGCGCGAATCACTTCTCCGACCATTTCCGAAGTTCCGGGATGAGCCGAATGCGCTTTAACGATCACAGGATTTCCCGCTGCGAATGCCGAGGCCGTATCTCCACCGGCGACGGAAAATGCCAAGGGGAAATTGCTCGATCCGAAAACGGCAACGGGGCCGAGCGGCCGCCACATGGAACGTAAATCGGGTTTCGGCACGGGCTTGCGTGTGGGATCGGGCCGATCCAAACGCGCGTTGACCCATGAACCTTCTTCAATCAGCTGGGCGAAGAGCCGCAACTGAAATACAGTTCGCCCCGTTTCCGTGCGAATGCGTGCTTCGGGCAACCCCGATTCCTTACTGGTGCGATCAGCCAGTGCGTCGGCGATGCCCTCGATGCCCGTGGCAATCGCCCGCAGAAATGCGCCCTTCTCCTTGCCGCTCAGGCGGCTAAAATTTTCAAATGCCTGCGCGGCAAGCTGGACTGCCCGATCCACTTCCTGCAACGACGCGCAAACATAGGAGGGCGGGATCGATTGTGCGGTCGCCGGATTGGTGGCCGTGAACGTCCGGCCTCCCGAGTCTCCATTCTCCCAACCGATAATGGATCTGCCTTTCAACTCCATGTTTCATTACCCCCTTGGCCAGACTCCTCCTCAGTGGGCGGCCGCAAGCGCGGGCCTCGCCGAAAGCGCGCGGTGGATCGTGGCCCGGGCCTCCTCCAACTCTGTGCCAATCACCTCGTATCGCGGGGCACGGACGCGTGCATTGCCCTTACCCAATTCCTGCTGCACCAATTTAATCAGCTGCACGAACTTGGGCACTGTATCCATTCGCAACAATGGAAGGAACCAGCGATAAAGCTCGAAAGCCTTCTCGCGCTCGCCGTGCATCACGAGATCGAAAAGCTGCACGGATTCCCGCGGCATGGCATTCACAAGCCCGGCCACCCATCCCACAGCGCCGGCGCCCATCGCTTCAAGAATCAAGTCATCCACTCCCGCGGATATTTGAAGCCGGTCGCCCACGAGCGCGCGAATAGCCGTGATGCGCCGGACATCCGCGCTCGATTCCTTCACGGCGCGCAGATTCTCATGTTCCTTGGCCAGTTCACCAATTTGCTCCGGCAGAAAATCCGTTCCGTAGGAAATGGGATTGTTGTAGAGCATGCAAGGCAGCGGCGTAGCGCGAATCACGTCCGCCACATGCGACTTCATTTCGCGCCAGTCACCTTTGTATACGTAGGGGGGCAGCACCATCAGCCCGGAGCAGCCTCGATCCGCGGCCGCCTTTGCCAATTTCACCGCGTCCGTAGTGCGGAGGGCGGAAATCGCCGGAGCGACGGGCGCGCTCTTATCCACTCCGCGCAGACAAGCATCAATCACTTGCAGCTTCTCGTCAAAATCCAGCGTGGCGCCTTCGCCGAGCGACCCCAGCGGAATAATCGCGGTGCAGCCACTTTCCACCATCCATCGCGCGTGCTGCGCGATAAACGCCGCATCCACCTTCAAATCGGCGTCGAAACAGGTTGTAATTGCGGGCATCACGCCTTTCCAATTCATTCTCGCTTCCTCTTTTCTTCGATTTTTGCGGACGCACCCGATTATTTCGACGCTGGTGCGCCTGCCAACGATTCCACACGCGCCGGGAAAATCGGCGGCCGCGCCGATTCCACTTTCCATCCGAAAAGAAATTCCGCAGCGGGCCCGCACACGCGCCCTTGGCACGGACCCATGCCGCAACGAGTGTGCAGCTTTGCGCCCCTCCACGAAGTGTGTCGCGCGAGCCGCTCGTAACTCACGTCTTCGCAGCGGCAAACCAAGGTATCGGCCGCGGGCAGATTGCGAAGCTCGTCGCGCAGTGCAAACGTCTGCTCAAGCAATTCTGCAAACTTCCTGGCCGCGGCGCGCTGGCCGTACAGCGACTGCGCTCGCGCATTATTCCCGGTTGCGGCATACCCGGCAATTTGACCCTCGACAATCGCCGTTTCCACGCCGCCAATTCCTAACGGCTCGCCCGCGCAGTAAATTCCAGCCATCGACGCTTCCTGCATTTCATTCACGAGAACGAATCCACCATTCAACTCGCAGCCGAGCAGTTCTGCGAGTTCGGTGTTCGGCACCAGGTGAAATCCGCAGGCCAGATAATCACACTCAACTCGCGTCTTCCGCCCTGAACAGAAAAGATTGACCCATTCGAGCTTCTCAGTGCCGCCCGCCTCCACTGGCCACATTCCCAAGCGATAGGGTACGCCGGCAAGTGAAGCCCTCAATCGAAGTGCCTGCCACGCCTTCGCGGGATAAGGCAACAACCTGATCGCAAATTTGCGAACGCTGCGCGGCCGTGCCTGCTCGGCAATAAGCGAGATCTGCGCCGCGTGCTTGCGCAGATAGTCTGCCACCGCCAGAAGCAGTGGCCCGCCCCCAGCGATCACCACTCGCTTGCCCGCAATCGCCAGTCCCGACTTCACCAGCGCCTGCAACCCGCCCGCCCCCATCACGCCCGGTAGCGTCCACCCAGGAAATGGCAGGAATCGCTCGCGAGCGCCAGTGGCCAATATGAGCTTGTCGAACTCCAACTCCAATGTTCGATTCCACATTTCCGCCACAATCATGCCGCGCACCGGCTGCGAAATAACTGTGGCGTCGGAAAGGAGGTTGACGCCCGCGCCCTTGAGCCGCGCTCGCCACGCCGTAGCCTGTGGCGTCGGCGCATGCTCAGAGAGCCCGCGCCAGATCTGCCCACCCGGCCCGGGGTTGTCATCCACGACGCCGACACGCGCCCTGGATTCCGCCGCCGCGCAGGCCGCCGCAATCCCCGCGGGCCCCGCGCCAACCACCAGCACATCAAACCGATTGCCAGCTTCAGGCATCGGTTCGCACATCCATGCCATCGGCACAGTATGTCTGGCAACTCTTGGCGTGTGAGCGGCCATCAATCGTTACGCGACACTCGAAGCAAATCCCCATGCCGCACAGGGGTCCGCGCGGCTCTCCCGTCACCGATCGGCGGAATCGCGCGACTCCAGAGGCATATACCGCTGCGGCCACAGACGCTCCTCTGGGCACAGTCACGGTAGCGCCGTTCACCTGTATCGTCACGCTGTCAGTGCTGGTGCGGTTCATCAAATTTTCTCTCGGGCGAATAAGGTTCACGGGGGATCGCCGAATCACACTTCACGATTTCATCCACTAACAGTTTGCCCGTTGCCAACGAAGTTGTGATTCCCAGCCCTTCGTGCCCCGCGGCCATAAACAATTTCTTGTGCCCGGGCCACATTCCGATCAGGGGCAATTTGTCTGGAGTCGCTGCGCGGAATCCCGTCCAGGTTCGAATCGCCGAAAGCCCGCCGAGCGCGGGCATGAATTCTTCCGCGCGATTCAACATTCGGGACAGCAGCACGGAGTCAACTCTGCGGTCCTCATTTCCATATTGCCTCGACGAACCAATCAACAATTGCCCTGTGGGGCGGGGCTGAACATTGAAGGCCACGGAATCCGTGCTGACGGAATGCGCGCTCTTCAGGTAGCCCAATTCCACGAGTTGATGGCGCACCATACCCTTGTATCGGTCCGTAATCACCAAATGGCCTTTGCGCGGACGGACTTGCGCCCCCGGAGTCAATCGCGCTGCCGCGCTTCCTGTGGCGTTGACAATGATTCCCGCTTCTACGCGCGCGCCATTTTCCATCCGAACGCCATCGCTCTCAATTTCTGCAACCCGCTTGCCGATTTCCAGACGCGCCCCGAACGCCTGTGCCTGCTCCATCAAGAACTGCGCCGCGCAGGGGGGATACAAGACGCAATCATCGGGCACCAAGAGCCCGCCGGTCAGTCCAGCGCGCAAATTCGGCTCCGCCTGACCCAGTGAGCGGGCATCCAGGATTTCCGCACGCACTCCGCGCGAAACGTAATAATCGCGCTTGGCGGGAAGAAAACTCATCTCCTCTTCGTCCGCAGCGACCCAGATCGTTCCGCAATTTGCAAACTCCGCGTCGCTGGACAATTCGCGCGCCAGCTCGCGCCAAAGTCTCACGGAATAACTCGTTAGTGCAAATTGCGCCTCGGAGTCGTCCATTACAACCAAGTGCCCCATCCCCGCCGCGGTGGCACCGCCGCCAACCACTTCCGCTTCCACGACTGTGACCGAGAGCCCCTCACGCGCGCACTCCGCGGCGCACGCCGCACCCACGATTCCGGCGCCAATGATCAGGACATCAGGAGCGGCCACAGGTCACGTCCGGGTGCCGTAACAAAATGGATCCTGTGGGTCGAGATTCAGGTCCGCCTCACCAGTGATATATGCGGAGCCTTGAATGCTTGGAATAATTTTCCCGTCGCGGATTTCCACGTTGCCCTCGAAAACGCTGCCCAGAATTCCTTCCTGGCGGTAAATCTGTCCCTCTTTCAATTTGCCGTCTTCGTAAAGGCAGGCTAATTTCGCTGAGGTGCCCGTGCCGCAGGGTGAGCGGTCGTACATTTTTCCCGGGCAAAGGACAAAATTCTTGCTGTCTGCATAAGGTTTCTGTGCCGGACCGGAAAGTTCGATGTGGTCTACCTCCGCCCCCTCCGCGCCGGTGATCCCCTGTAAGGGAAGCTGATGCCGGACGCACCAGGCGAAGTCGGTGAGCTGATCCACATTGCGCAGCGAAATATCAAATTTGTGCCTATGCATAATGAAGAACCAGTTGCCGCCCCAGGCCACGTCGCCGGTGAAAATTCCTAAGTCTTCGATGGTGACGGCGGAATCCTTGGAGTAGCGATAACAGGGGATGTTTCGCACCGTCACTGTGCCGCCGTCGTGAAGTCGCGCTTCGACAACTCCAACCGGTGTCTCGATCCGGTGCGTCCCTGGCTTAATGCGGCCCAACCGCGCAAGCGTAACCATCAGCCCGATGGTCCCGTGCCCGCACATCCCCAAATACCCGGTATTGTTGAAAAAAATTACTCCAGCCGCGCACGAGGGATCGTGGGGCTTGCAAAGTAGCGCTCCGACCATCACATCCGAACCGCGAGGCTCATTGACCAGCGCCGATCGCCAAGCATCATGGTCATCGCGAAATTTCGCCAGCCGCCCTGCCAGAGGCCCCTCGCCAAGGTCAGGGCCTCCGCTGATCACTACGCGGGTAGGCTCGCCGCCGGTATGCGAATCCACTACGTGGACATGCTGGATCGATTGGGTCATTGGAAATATTCTATGACAATGAGGCAAGCGGAGCGGAACACTTCCCGCCCCGCCTTTGCGGCACCTGAATTCTGATTCCTGACGGCTTGCTCAGTCGGGCTCCCGAGGATCCCCTGCGTCGCCCTTCTCCGAGTTGGAAACAGGGATCGCTGCCACTAACGGAGAAACACCGTGTTCCGCAAGCGAACGATTAAACGCCGGAAGGTCCTTATCCATAAGTCCGCGGTATTCCGCTGTCGCCGCAGATAAATCCTTCTCAATCATGTCCAGCAGATTGCGAGACGTCTCTGTTGGCGCGTAGTTCGCGCCTCCTGCCACGTCCCCGGCCCCCGGACCCACTTCTCCATTGAGCCACATCAAGTTGAAATAGACTTTATAGGCTTCGATGAAGTATTTGTCGTCACTGGTGGTAAGCGCCTTATTCAGTATTTTATATTCGACGCCCTGAATCTTCTCATCCATCGCCATGACACTCTTCAGCAGATCGGCCTTGTCTTTGTTCGTGCGAAGCGCCCGCTCAGCATCATCAAGCTGTCTCCGCATCCACTCCATTTGATTCACCATGTCGGAGCTCTTGTTGATGTCGTCGCGAATGCGAAGCTGCATTTTCACCGAGGCTTCGAGGTCCGCGTCGGAGGTGGTTACTTTGGGGTCCTTCAATACCTGCACCGTTTGTGTGGATGTCTGTCCATCCACGGTCAGTTTCACCGTGTATTTTCCGGGCGCAACCACGGGACCCGGTTGATTGGGAGACATTCCCCAGTGCGTAATCGGCCGCGAATCCTGTCCCCGGAACCGGGGCTCCTCCCAGATGTGCGGATTCTCCGGAGGAGTGGTGCGCAAGGCGATCAGCCGCGGCCCGTCATAACGCAAATCCCAGCTTGCGCGGTTCAATCCTCCTCGGCCTCCGGCATTCATTTGACGGATCACTGCGCCGCTGGCATCCAGCACTTGAATTTGCACCGGGTCTTTGGCTGCCTGCTTCAACGTGTAATTCAGGATGGCGCGCCCTCCGCGGCCAGACCGGTAGGTCTCCCGTGGAGCAAGGAATTGCACCGGACCGTCGGCAGACCCGCCGGTCTGTTCCAGCGGGGAAATGTCGTCGAGAATGTAGAATCCCCGCCCATACGTCGAAACCACCAGGTCGTGATAATGCTTCTGAACCACGATCCAGGTCACCGGCGCATGCGGCAAACCTGCTTGCAATGATGTCCAGTGCCCGCCATCATCCTGCGAATAATAGAATCCGTTCCCTGTCCCTGCGAAGATCAAACCCTTGCGGGTGGGATCTTCGGCGATGCTCTTGGCATATGCGAGCGGATGCTTCGTCGGCAAATCACTGCTGATTCGCGTCCAAGTCGCTCCAAAGTCCGTCGTCTTGTAAATGTAAGGATCCCGGTCATCCATCAAATGAAGATCTACGACAACGTACGCAGTTCCCGCATCGAAATGGGACGGCTCGATGCAGGCAATGGTTCCCCACGCGGGCATGCCGGAAATATTCTTGCTGACGTTATTCCAGTTGGCGCCGCCATCCTTCGTGGACCAGACCTGCCCGTCATTCGTTCCCGCCCAAATAAGCCCCTTCTGCTTCTGAGATGGGGCAATCGAGAAAACTACTTCCCCGTAGAATTGTCCCAGGTTGTCTCCGACAATTCCTCCGGAAGGAACAATGCGGCTCGGGTCTTTCGTGGACAGATCGGGACTAATCACAGTCCAGCTATTTCCGCCGTTGGTGGTTTTCCAGATGACCTGGCATCCGTAATAGACGGTGTTGTGGTCGAATGGATCAATTGCCAGCGGGGGCGTCCAGTGGCAGCGGTACTTGGTGTCATTCGGCGGCGAATCCAGGGTGTGATACCAAGGGCTCACCGATCGCGCTTCCTTCGTCTTCGCGTCCCAGCGCGTCACTTCATCGCCGTAACAGGTGGCCCACACAATGTTCGGATCCGTGGGATCGGGAAGCGTGAATCCGGACTCGCATCCTCCCATCCCGTGATCCCAATCCGTGTCGCCTCCGAATCCGCGGCCGCCGCCGGAAGTGCTCGGCCCGCGCATCGTACCGTCGTCCTGCATGTTCCCGTAAACGTAGTAAGGAATTTGATCGTCCACGGCAACGTGATACATCTGCCCGATGGGAAGTTGGACGCGATGGAATCCGCGGCCATGCACGGTGGTGATGTTTACTCCGCCGTCGTCGCTGATCGCAAATCGGTCGGGATTCGTCGGATCAATCCAGATGTCGTGGTTATCGCCGCCCCAGGGGACGGTGTGAAATGTTTCGCCTCCATCCACGGAATGCAGGAAGGCGCTATCCGACACCAAAACTTCATCCTCATTCGTGGGCGAAACAGCCAGCCGGATGTAATATCCCGCGCGCCCAATCAGTGCCCGGTCCCAGTTCACCACGCGCCATTCATCGCCGCCATTGTCCGATCTCCACAAGGATCCCTGGTCGGGTGTTTGGATCAGGGCATATACGCGGTTGGGATCGCTCGGCGCAACCGCCACATCGATCTTGCCCACGGGCGGCTTGGGCATTCCCCGCCCTTCAATTTTCGTCCACTTGGTACCGCCGTCGTGTGAAACGTAAACTCCGCTGCCCGGCCCCCCGCTGAATTCTCCGTACGTGTGCATTTCCACTTGCCACATTCCGGCAAAAAGAGTGCGCGAATTGTGCGAGTCCATTGATAGCCCGGAGCAACCCGTTTTTTCATCGGCGAAAAGCACACGCTCCCAGTGCTGCCCTCCGTCGTTCGTTCGATATACGCCGCGCTCCTGTTGCGGCCCGGTCAATCGCCCCAGGGCGCAAACGAAAACATTGTCCGGATTCTTGGGATTTATCACTACGCGCCCAATGCGCCCCGTCTCGTCCAGTCCCATGTGAGTCCAACTTTTTCCCGCGTCCACGGACTTGTAGACCCCGTCGCCCATCACATCGCTGTCGCGAATGGCCCACGCTTCGCCCGTTCCCGCCCACACAATGCTGGGGTCGGACGCGGCCACGGCCAGCGCGCCAATCGCCACCACTGGCTGGCTATCAAAAATTGGAGCCCAACTGTTCCCACCATCAGAAGTCTTCCACACGCCTCCCGAAGCCGCCCCCGCGTAGTACGTGCTCTCGTCTCCAGGAACTCCAGCAACCGAGGCCACGCGATTGCCAACTGAGGGTCCAACGAAGCGAAAGCGGAAAGCGTCCTGTCCTCCCCCTCCCCGTCCTCCACGTTGCGCAAATCCCGGCACGGCACACAGCAGGATGGCGATCAATGCCGCGGAAACATTGCGGAACCCATTCTTGTAAGCGCTTACCATTTTTGCTCCCCTCGTACCAGATTATTCCAAATTGATTACCGCGCCTCGCGCGGCCGTGATCCTTGTCCGGATGGCCCCCAAATATCCAACATAGAATCAAGCGCGTCAAGACATTCCGTGAACGCCTCACTCGCCCAGAATCGCAATCCCCGCGCAGCCAGAGCGACGACTCGCCGGAAATTACACCCGGGCTTCATAGACTCACACTGCGAATTAATTCGCGGCAGGCGCTGACTGCGTGCCCTCGTCGTTCTTGCGGGGTAGCACGGAATAGAATCGCTCGCGACAAGGTGGACACCGGTAAACAGACAGGCGCATCGCGCGCCAGAGGAAACGAAACCTTCCATCACCATGCTCGGCGGAAATCCGCTGCACTTCCAGGCTCCCGCACTTGGGGCAATGCGCGAAGCGGATAAATGGCAAGGAAACTGTCCATGCGTGGAAGCGATGCTCGCAATC
>DATNHU010000155.1:0-10022 GCA_035604795.1 Candidatus Limnocylindrales bacterium | reverse complement strand
TGGCGGTTTCACTGAACTGGCACATGAGGATGCAAACGCGGCCTCCGGGTGCGGTGGCATGAAGAAGATTTCGCATCACCTGTTCCTGCTTATCGAAGTAGTAGAAGGCTTCGATGCTGACGATTTTGGTGAGGAAATTGGCAGGGCCGGGAATATCGATTGACGAACCGCAGTGAAAGGAGACGTTGGGATACGAGGTGCTTCGCTCTTTGGCGAGCTTGATCATGGAATCTGAAATATCGAGGCCCCTGACCTGACTTTTCGGCCCGGCGACATCCGCCAGCAAGCGACAGAACCACCCGCTCCCACAGGCGACGTCCAGAATTCGATCCTCGGGCGAAATATCCATCCTATCGATAATTGCTTTGGCCAGATGAGGATGATTCCGCTCCATGGAATCCGTGCGGCCCGTTTCCGCCCAGTAATTGAACCTGCGCCGGAGCAGAGGATCGGTCTTGTGAGTCACGACCGCCCATTTGAGCTCGAAAAACGCGCGGGCCCTCTGGAGCGACCTGCGGATGCCCGGTGGAGCGAATGACAATATTGAACTGGAAACGCCTGAACTCATCTCTATGGTCCCTTCCTCTTCTTGGAGTTTTTGAACCATCTTTCAAGTGCCTTGCAGCTTGGCGGCACGCTCTTTCACGAACGGCCATCACAAGTGGTCAGAGCAATCTTGCTGGACGTTCCCAGCCGATCCACACACGAACCCATGTAGAAACAACGGATTTATTTCGATACCCTTTGGGGGCCCCAGCTTTTGGCTGCCGACAAGACCCCGCGGAATGAGCAGATATAGCTTGGCTCATTTTCCAGAAACTGGAACTAATCCTTTCTCGTGCTTTCGCAAAGATACACTCCCAGCGAAAGCATCTCAGGAGACATCTGGCTTAGGAGGAAGCAAACGGTGGGCCGGAAGTGATTTACCGTAACTTACAGAATGCTAATGACTTAAGAGAATCCAATCGGGGAATAATTCGGGAAAATGTGAAAAGATTTTCCATATTACAGTACCGGCAAGGCGGGGCGGGCGAGGAAATCCCTAACTGTTGGATGGAGACAGGGATCGGATTGGGGCAGAAACCGAGGCCGATTCCGGCGAATTCCCGGAGACCAAAAAGTTCAAGCGAAAGGTAGGGCGATGCGGCACAATTGGCGGCCAAAGGAGGGGGCCTTTGCCCAAATGAGCGAGCCAATCCAAACGCCGAAGGCGGGCACGCGGCCAAGCGGGATTCGCTGGACCATCATGGTGTGGCTGATGCTGGTGCTGATGCTGACCTATTTGGATCGGCTGAATTTGAGTATCGCCGGGAAATTTATTCAGGATGAGTTTTCGATCAGCACACAAACGATGGGTTGGGTATTCAGTGCATTTCTTTTGGGATATGCGCTGTTTCAAATACCCGGAGGGTGGGCGGGAGACCGGTTCGGCGCGCGCAACCTTTTGACGATGGCGATTGTGTGGTGGTCGGTGTTCACCGCGCTGACGGCGCTGACGCCGAATCTGATTCTGGCGCGATGGTTTGGGGTGGCGGGCTCACTGATGACGGTGCGCTTCCTGGTGGGAGTGGGAGAGGCGTCGAGCTAGCCCAACGCAAACAAAATTGTGGGCAACTGGATGGGATCGGCGCATCGCGCCATGTGCAGCAGCTTCACGCTGATGGGCATCGGGTTGAGCGGAGCGATGACGCCTCCGCTGATTACATGGATCATGCAGCGCTGGGGGTGGCGGACTTCCTTTCTGGTTTGCGGAGCGATGGGGATTCTGTTTGCGATTGTATTTCACAAATGCGTGACGGACCGGCCGGAAGATCATGCGTGGGTGAATGCCGCGGAGCTGGCGATCATCCGCAAAAGCCAAGAAAGCGCAGTTCGCCCGAAATCCGGACGGAGCCAGGCGCCCTGGGGAAAGATGCTTGCGAGCCCATCGGTGTGGGCGCTGCTGGTTGGATATTTCTGCCAGGGATATCCCATCTATATTTTCCATACCTGGTTCTTCATTTATTTGGTGCGCGTGAAAGGGCTTTCTATTTCGCAGGGAGGGATCTGGGGCGCGACGCCTTATCTGGCAATTGCACTGCTGGCTCCGCTGGGAGGGCGATTTTCTGATGCGGCCGTGAATCGAATCGGCAAAAAACGCGGCCGTCGCGTGGCGGTGTGGGTGGGCATGCTGATCTCGGCGGCCCTGTTGTGGATTGGCAGCGGCGCAACAAATAAATGGCTGGCCATTTCCCTGCTGGCTGCGGCAGGAGGGTTCAACATTTTTGCGGCCGCGACATTCTGGGGGGCGTGCATCGATATGACTCAGGAATTTACGGCGTCGCTCTCGGGGCTGATGAATACGTTCGGAAATTTGGGCGGATGGGTGTCGCCAATTCTGACGGCTTACATTGCCACACACTATGGTTGGGAGCGGGCGCTGGACTTCGCGGCGCTGGTGACGGTGGCGTCGGCGGGGTGCTGGTGTTTTGTGGATGCGTCGGAGAGTTTTGATGGGTGAAGAAGGTGCGGAAGAAAAAGAAATGCGCCGGCCCCGATGGCGAAATCGGGGCCGACGCGAATCAGTGAATTGCTATTTTGTTGCGCGGTCCACGAAGGCCGCGATGTTGTTGTGGAGCTGGACGCGGCTTTCATCGTGCAGATACATCATGTGACCCGCCTCGTAGTATTTCAGCTGGATGTTCTTTTGAAGATCCGGGGGCACGCCGAGATGGTGCATGGTGAACTCGGTGGCGAAAAATGGAGTGGCCATGTCGAAGTAACCGTTCTCGACTTCCACTTGAAGGCGCGGATTAGTGATCATAGCCTGCTCCAAATCAGGCCCGACATTGGGCGCACCGGGGAAACCGCCACCCCCTCCGCCACGGCCGCCAGCAGTTCGCACCCAGTTCCATCCGTCGCCGCGGCTGGAGTTGTTGTATTCCTTGTCCAATCCGAACTTCAGTTCTTCGTGATTGTATTGATTGAGCATGGCGGTGAAAGCGCCGCCGACGGCAGGGCCTTCGGGATCACCTTGCGAAGTTTCGGAGAGTAAATCGCGGGTGTAGCCGAGGAAGCGCGCGTCGATGCGGCCCGCAGTCATGCCGCGGCTGCGAAGGAGTTCGACATTGAACTGGCCGAGAGTCACGCGGAGATTGGCTTTAATCAGGTAATCCTCGCTGAGGCCAGTAAAATAGGACAGTTTCTTGGCGACCGCATCGCGTTCGGATTGAGGAAGCTTGTCGCCTTTGAACAGCGCAGATGCGTATTCGTTCTGTCCATACTGGCGGGCTTCCTCGACAAATGTGGCGAGATTTCCAGGGCGATTCTTCAAGGCCTTGTGATACCAGGCCACGGCGGCGTAGCTCGGAAGATAATAAACGTAAACACGGTCGTCGCCGGGCCCGAAGGTAAGCGAGGCGAGATCGAGCACCGAGGAAATCAGGACGATTCCATTCAAGTGCATGGTGTAGCGGCTCTGCAAATAATTACCGAGCGCCGCGGAGCGGAAGGTGCCGTAGCTTTCGCCCATCAGGAATTTGGGAGAGTTCCAGCGTCCGTTTCGGTTGATGTAGGTGTTGATGAACTGCCCGAATGCGGCCAAGTCTTCGTCAATCCCGTAAAAATCGCGGTTCTGGGCCTTCCCGACGGCGTGGCTGTAACCAGTCCCCATGGCATCAATGAAAACCATGTCAGTTTTGTCGAGGAGGCTCTCGGAGTTGTCCACCAGCTTGTAGGGAGCTGGCGGAGTGAACTCACCGTCCACGGTAGCTACGCGGCGTGGACCAAACGCGCCCATGTGCAACCACATGGTGGCGGATCCAGGGCCTCCGTTGTAGTAAAAGGAAATGGGACGCTTGCTTAGATCGGTTACGTCGCTGCGGGTGTAGGCGACGGAATACATCAAACCCGTGGGCTCGCCTGCATCATCTTTCAGCAAGATGGTGCTGGCAGTAGCTTTGTAAGGAATGGTCTGACCGCCGATGCGGATGGTGTGCTCGGTGACGGAAGATTCTTCCTTGGCAGGCAATTCATTGGTGGCCGCGCCGTCCTCGGCACCTCGCCCGCCTCCGCGCCCGCTCGCACGACCGCCCTGTTGCTGCATATCTCCCCTGCCGGGGGCTTGCGCGTCAGCCCATGGCGCCGCGCCAAAAATCAAAAAGACCGAAACCACTAGAAGACAAATGCGCTTTCTCATTCTTGAACTCCTGTCCTGGATTTCCAGTAATGATGGAGCTTAATTGCGCGGCGATTTTATGCGCTTGATGTAGTGGAAGTCAAAGGAAGTTCGTTTCACCTGCGGGATGGCGTTGGCAGGTATTGGCGGTCACATTTGGCAGTGACGGCGGTCACTGAAGCGCCCTGGTCCGGGGTGGAACATGCGGATTGTAAGGAGGTGGCGCATGCAAGCCTTGGAGACAATGAAAAGGGTGGCCATCCGCAACATTCTGTTGGCAACGGATTTTTCCCCCGAATCGGAAGCGGCGCTTCAATATGCGGAAGCAGTCGCCCGCCGATTCGATTCAAAACTCTTTGTGGCCCACGTGATCGAACCGTCGGAAGATACCTACGTTCCCGGCGGCGGAGGGTTAGTGACGTACCAGATGGTGAAGTACGACGCCAGAAGGGAATTGGATCGTCTGGATAAGCGTCTCGAGAAATTCCCGCACGAAATGATTTTGAAGCGCGGCGAAGCTGCAAGCGTGCTTCGCGATCTCGCAGCAGCGGTGTCGGCGGATCTCGTGGTGCTGGGAACGCACGGGCGGAGCGGAATTCGCAGGCTGGTGATGGGTTCCGTCGCTGAAGAAGTGTTTCGTCAGGCGCCTTGCGCCGCGTTGACCGTTGGACCCAAGGTGACCAGCGACGCGCCCCCGGAGATCGATTTTCCGCATATCCTCTATGCAACCGACTTCAGTCCAGAATCACTTGCCGCGGCTCCATTCGCAGCGTCACTGGCGCAGGAGTTTGAGTCGCAATTGACTTTTCTGAATGTGGTGAAGCTCCCGCTGGAACCAATGGAGTCTGAGCAAGCGATCACCAGCGACCGGGAAAAGAAGATGCAGGCGCTGATTCCCCCGGATATCGATCTGTGGTGCGAACCGAAGGTTATGGTCAGGTTTGGGGACGCCGGCAAAGTCATTACTGAAGTTGCCAAGGAGCTGAAAGCGGATCTGATTGTACTTGGCGTGCGAGGAGCAGGTGGTTCACTTGGCGCGGCGACACATATATCTCGTGCTGCGGCGCACGAAGTGGTTTCACACGCGAAGTGCCCGGTTCTGACACTGCGCGGCTGAGATGGGTCTACGCTTGCGGGGTTTCGAGTCCGCGTTTCACGCGATGGGGGCGGATCTGAAGGGAAGGCGCTGGCTCAGAGTGGAGGGTCAGCGTAAAGCGAGTCCAGATCCGCCCCGAATTTTGCAAATGTGTTGAGATGTCCTTGTGTCCGGGGAAGGGAGGGCACTCCCCCCTTTCTTCCCCGGGCGCAGGACAAAGACAGTTCGCTCTCGCAAATCCAAGTTGGCCGCTTTCGTTAACGAACCAGGCAAATCCGCTGCGCGGAAGCCCTCCCAAACGCTGGTCTGTTACAATGGCGTTACAGTCGGAAGGCTGTCCAAATGCCTGAAACCATCCAGCCGAGGAATATTGCCGTGCGAAGGCGCTTGCGTTACTGGCGCACGCGCGCGCGCGAACTTCGTAAGCTCACCTGGCGGCTGATTTCCAAGCGAAAACCGGTTCTGGCGCATATCATCCCGATTCGCCGGTGCAACCTGGCCTGCACGTATTGCAACGAATTCGACGATTTCTCAAAACCCGTGCCGTTGGAGGAGATGAAGCGGCGATTAGACCACCTGGCCGAATTAGGGACGGCGATCGTAACCATCAGTGGCGGAGAACCATTGCTGCACCCGGAATTGGACGACATCATCCGACACATCCGCAAGCGCGGAATGATCGCCGGGCTGATTACCAACGGGTATCTGCTGGTTCCCGAGCGGATTGAGCGATTGAATCAGGCCGGGCTCGAGCACTTGCAGATCAGCATCGATAATGTGCAACCCGACGATGTTTCCAAGAAGAGTTTGAAAGTGCTGGACCAGAAGCTGGAGCTGCTGGCAAAATATTCCGTATTTCAGGTGAACATTAATTCGGTGCTGGGCAGCGGCATCCGCAACCCCGATGATGCGTTGCAGGTGGCGCATCGCGCGGTGTCATTGGGATTCAGCAGCACAGTGGGAATCATTCACGACACGAACGGGCAGCTCCAGCCGCTGGGACCTCATGAACGCGAAGTTTTTGAAGAGATCATGACACTGGGCAAGCATTCGTACTCGCGCTTCAACAAATTCCAACATAACATCGCGAAGGGCGAAGCCAACCAGTGGCGCTGCCGCTCCGGGTCGCGCTACCTGTACATTTGCGAAGATGGGCTGGTGCACTGGTGCTCGCAGCAGCGCGGTATGCCCGCGGTTCCGTTGGCAACCTACACCAAAGCCGATTTGCGCCGCGAATATCTTACCGCGAAACCCTGCGCGCCCTACTGCACAGTTTCCTGTGTGCAGCAAGTGGCCATCCTCGATAACTGGCGCGGAGTTCAGACGCTGAAGCCGCAGTTCGCGCCACCGGCGCCAGGGGGAATCGTTCCGCTCTCCAGCTAGAGGGCCAGCGCTGGCGTGACTGTCTCGGATCGCCGGTGATTCAAAGCAAGGCTGAGGATTCACTTTGAAAACTGGCTTAGTTTTCGCGTTGCCCACTGTCCCAGGACGATAATCCCATACTTGGAAGACAGCCCAGCAAGATGGCCTGTATAACCTGCTTGGAGTCAGTAGCTTAGGCGGCTAGTGCGCTGGCGGAACACTGTACCTCTGTTCAATTGACTGGCGCCAACCCCAACGCTATCTTCGGCTTAGAGCGATTAGAGCCCTGAGTGACCTAAGGCCTGGGCAGAGGCGCTGGGTGGTCTTTCGCCAGTTTCCACGCCACGCCGGATTGAACTTCGCGAGCGGTTTTTGCTGCTCCTCAGGATAGGCAAAGTTCTGCGGCCCGCATGATTTAGAAGGCGCAATCCGCATTTCCGAACTTCGATGACCACATTAATCAAAGCCGGGCGGTATCAACTCCTCGACGAAATTGGCCGAGGAGCTATGGGTATTGTCTATCGCGCGCAAGACCCGGTGATCGGCCGGGAAGTCGCGGTGAAGACGATGCACTTGGCCGCGGACGGAGAAAGCCCTGACCGGCCGGAATTTATCAGCCGTTTTCAAACGGAAGCGCGCGCGGCAGGCCTGCTGACCCATCCGAACATTGTGGTGGTGTACGACGCGGGCGAAGAAGACGGGATGTTCTATATCACGATGGAATTGGTTGCCGGGCGCAGCCTGCAAACTCTGCTGGACGCGCGTCAAACATTTCCGATGACCCGCGCGATTCGCATCATGGAGCAGGCGTGCAGCGCACTCGATTACGCCCACCGCCACAACATCGTCCACCGCGACATCAAGCCCGCCAATCTGATGATCAGCGAAAACGACGTGCTGAAAATCACGGACTTCGGCACGGCGAAGATCATGCGCTTCAACGCGACGCAAACGGCGCACGTTATCGGAACGCCCTCCTACATGTCGCCCGAACAAATCAAGGGGAAGCAGGTGGATGGCCGCGCGGATATTTTCGCGTTGGGTGTGATTTTGTACGAACTGGTGACAGGTGAAAAGCCATTCCCGGGACAGAACATCACAACCGTCATTTACAAAATCGTGAATGAAGAACCGGTTCCGCCGCGCCAACTGGACCCGTCCATCCATCCTGGATTGAGCGCCCTCATTACGCGCGCGCTGGCCAAGGAACCCACGGCAAGATTCCAGAGTTGTGGGGAGATGCTGGAGGCATTGAAGAACTATCGAAATTACGGGCCCAGCGACCCGCAAGCGACCTTACCGGGTACTATGAACCTGCACGCGGCGGGGATGGTCCAACCGCTTAGTGCGGTGCCTGCTCGAGCCATCACCCTGCCGGACATAGTAAGCAATTCCACGACGACGGGGCCGGGCCACACTTTATATGAGCCGCGTCCACGGAAACCCAGCGGATTCACGACCTTACTTGTTTCACTCCTGCTTCTGGGGGTGATCGGGGCTACTGGATATTACGTTTGGCCATACACGTATGACGTTTGGCAGCAGGTCCGGTCAACGGTGTCAAAGCCGGCGGTATCGGCCAATCCCGCCGGTCCAACCGCTAATGTGCCCCTGAATGCCGTGCCGGTGGTGCCGGCGAAAACGAAGGCGCCGGCCACAAATCCCCAGAATGGGCAAGCCGCGCCAAGCAATGAAGACACGCCCAAGGAAAAGGTAAAGCCCGCAGCGACGAGTCCGGGATTCAGGGATCCAACTTCCTCCGCGAAATTATCGGCAAATGCGGCCGCGTTGCCTCTTGTAAGCAAGGCGGCGGTGGGAGGATCGGACACACAGCCACCAGCGAACCCACCGACGCAAGCCAGCACAAATATGGAAGAACTAAAGGGCCGCATCGAACAAAGGCTGGCCGATGCCGGGATGTCCAGTCGCGTTCAAGTTAGTCTGGCGGGAAGCGGTGTGCTTTTGCGGGGAAGGTTGCGTCCTGGTGAACATACGGGGCTTTTGAACCAACTGCGACTCCTGCCCGAGTGGGATCAGGTAACGGACGACATTGCTTATGATGACACTCCGATCGCAACGCCCGCTGGTTCGGGCCCGCCGGTCGCGGGTTCGGCGGCAATCCGAGTTACCAGCGATCCGCCGGATGCGGCCATACTGGTGAACGGGGAGCTTCAGACCGCAAAAACCCCGGCGACACTATCGCTCGCGCCGGGAAAGTACAATGTGGTCCTGCGCAAGCCGAACTTTGCGCCTTATCCCGTGCAAGTGGAGGCCACAGACGGTCAGACCGCCAGTGTTTCGGGCGCACTTACGCGCCGGCAATCGCCCGAGGGAAGCGCATTTGGTTTCGTAAACATCAATTCCACGCCTGAGGGCGCGGATATTCGCGTGGATGGCGCAGCCACTGGCCAACATACGCCGGCGCAAGTGGAACTTTCCGCAGGTCCCCACGCCATTGCCTTGTGGTATCAAGGCAAACGCCTTACCCGGCAAGAAATAACCGTAAAGGCTAATCAAATATTGCAGTTCAATCCGAACGGGCCACAACAGTAAGCTGGTTCTCCATCGCTCGGGTAGTGCCTGACCGTTATCCCTGAAGTAAAGACCTCCTCCCCCGTTACCTATTGGAATCCCTATCCACTCCGAATGCTCCATAGGAGGCGGACTCGATAGAGGATAGTCCAATGGGGCATCCTGCAGTGGCGAATACACCCTCTCGCGGCGCGTCTGCCGGACAAAAACCGGCCGGCGAAGCCGGGAAATCCAGTGGTGCGGCTGCACCCGGATCCCGGGCTCCGGGTGCAGGACGACAACCTCGCAACTCTGACTCCAACACACCTGAGACAGCCGAAGGATTCGTGGTGCGCTTCCTGCGTGCCCTGCAGGCTCAACAAGTTGCGATACGCATCTATCAGAAGAATCACGCGCTGGTCCTTTCGGCGATGGAAGCCACCGAGTTCCATCTTCGCGCTGCGCTCGACCGTGTTTCACCCATTGCAATCGGCGTTGAAAATGGCGTGCTGGTGTGCTGTCTTGGAAAAGGCGCGGAACCTTTAGTGCTGGAGAACAAGAAGGTCTGGGCGGGGCTGGCTGAAAATTGGACGCAACGCGGATTGATATCGCTGGTCTTCACTCCACAAACCAATCTCGGCGAGCTGGACATATTGACGCGCTTGTTGAATGGGTCGCATCCACGCACGGAACAAGAATGGCAGGCGCGGATGGCGGAAGATGGCGTGGTGGGGATCCGGGCAAATGTGCCGATGCGCCAACCGCAGGGCACGATTCTGGCCACGCTGGTATCTGCGTTGATCGCGCACGGAGGGGAAGGCTCTGGAGCGGCGCATTCCGGCGCAGCGCCTGCGACGATGGAAGATCTAACCGCAGCGCTTTGCATGGTCGCGCGCT
>DATNHU010000154.1:0-3090 GCA_035604795.1 Candidatus Limnocylindrales bacterium | reverse complement strand
CTCGGCTCCGAAGGTACTCTGCGCATGGGTTATCTCCGTGAGACTGCTATTCTGCACATGACCCAAAACTCCGTTGCTCACGACACCGTCCCCTGGTTCATGGAGCGCTTCGAGCAGGCCTATGTCACTCAGCTCGAAGATTTCGCGCAAAAAGTCCTTGCAGGCGAGCCACCCAGCATCACTATTGACGACGGCATAAGCGCCCTGCGCATCGCGCTGGCCGCCACCCGCTCCGCCCATGAAAAGCGCCCGGTTGAGGTCAATGAAATTGCCCTATCCCAGGGCGCGTAAGCCATCCTTTCTTCGGCATATGCGTCAAAATTAAGTATGAACAGCACCCTGTTCTCGGTCGCGTGGCCAATGCGCAAGAGGAGGTCATCCCAGCGACGAGCTACCATGCTGCTCGCCATGATTCTTGTTGCCTCCGCAGCAGCCAGCGGCAACGATCCTTGGAAGGACAAAGATTTCGCCGACTGGGATCTGAAAGACGTTCAGAGAGTTCTCAACGATTCGCCCTGGGCAGGGCAGGTTCAGTTCGGCATGCAGGGCGCGGATGCGGCACCTTCGGCCATTACCTCAACCACGCAATCACCGGTTAATGATACCCTGATGGGGGGTGTCGCTCGGGGCACTCCTGCCAACGCAGCTAGCAGCGCGCCCTCACAGGGCACCGGCCCGGTAATGCTATTCACCGTCAGTTGGGTCTCCTCGCGCACCATATGTGAGGCGAAGGCTCGCAGCAAGGAACTTTCCGGGATGCCGCCGGCGGAAGCCCGCACCAATTTGGCCACGCTATACGACAACTATCAAATCGCAGTGGCAGGGAATAATCTAAGTGCTTTCGCTCGAGAAGGCGCAGAAAAACTGAAGTCGGACTCCTACCTGATGGCCAAGAAATCAAAGGAAAAGGTCGCCCCCACTCGTGTCTTTGTCGAGCCTGGAGACAGCACCCGGCCCGGCGCAATCATTTATGAATTCCCTAAGAAATCCCCAACTGGCGCCCCAACAATTCCACCAGGCGAAAAAGGCGTCGAGTTCTTCACCGCCGCCGGCAAAATTCCCCTAAAAATATCCTTCGACATCACCAAAATGACGGACAAGCGCGGCCCTGACCTCTAGTCCGATCACTCTCCAATTTCTCCCCGCAAACTCTGCGCCTTCTGGGATTCTGTGGTGAAGCCGTGTCCTCCTTCTGTTTTGATTGCGCCTCACCCCGCCGTGTACTTCACATGGGATTTATCCTTGTGCGACGGCGTAACCGCCGCCCTTGTCTCCAGCACTGGCGTCAAGTAGCTCGCGAACCCAATCCCCACCAGCACCGTCCCATACCTTTTCTGAGGTACAAAGGATCGCACCACCGATTTCCCCGCCTCCAGACGATAGAGATTCGCCGAATATCTCCGCGCAAACAATTCTCGCATCGCCTCTCTCAAATTCGTTCCCACTTCCATCAAGTTCGCGCCGCCCGCGTATTCGCACGCAAATCCGCCCAGAAACGAATTGTCCGTTTTGCGAAACACCTTCGCCAGCATCAGCCCGGCAGTGATTCGCGTCCCGGGCTTGTCCGAATGCTGCATGGCGATGATTCCTTCGAGCACAGAGCCATGATGAATCGCCGGTAGGTGAGGCAGCTCGGTCGCCTCGGGCGGCAGCACCGACGTGTAAACCATTATGTTGAAATTCTCGATTCCCGCCATATTGAGCGCCGCGTCATACGACCCGGTCTCAATCCCCACATCGCTTTCCCCCCAGCCAATCACCCAAAAATATTCCTTGGGTATTCGGCAGCCAATCTCCATGTAGTGCGACGCGTTACTGTTGGTCATCCGACACCGCTCGGCGCAGCTTAAAGACACTTTCGTCTCGCGTCAATTGGAAAGGGCGACACCATTTGCCAAATGATGTACTCGGAGGGGGCAATTATCATTACCTTGAAGGAAACCTTTCCTCACCCAGCTTCGTACATCTATCCAGAGGCGAACCAATGAGCACTCTCTGGCACGATCTCGTCTATGGCGCACGCATGCTGCGAAAGCACCCCGGCTTCACAGCACTGGCCGTTCTCACCTTGGCTCTGGGCATCGGCGCCAACACTGCCATTTTCAGCATTGTGGACTGGATGCTCCTTCGTCCTCTCCCGGTCAGTCATCCCGAGCAGGTGACCTTCCTGGCCATGCAACAGGAAGGCCACTTCAGCAACGGTTTCTCTATCCCGGATTTATTGGATATCCAGAGTCAATCCACAAGTGTTTTCAGTGACGTGGCTGGCGATGGAATCGGCCTTAGCGGCGGCCTCACTGCCGACGGAAGGACCCAGCCCATTCAGATTGGATATGTCACTGGCAATTTCTTCCGCCTAACCGGAATTAAACCTCATCTCGGCCGCTTCATTCTCCCCTCCGAAGGCGCAGTTGCCGGAGCCGACCCCGTCATCGTCCTCAGCTACTCATACTGGGCCACGCGCTTCGGCAGCGACCCCGGCATCATTGGCAAAAAAGTAGCCTTTGACGGCCATCCAGTTACCGTAATCGGCATTGCGCCAGAAGGTTTTCGGGGACTGATCTCCCTCCTCGAAACCCAGGGGTATCTGCCATTGGGTATGCAAGCTGTGGACGGCAGCCGTCCTCCGGATTTCATGACCAATCGCGGCTCGCGCTCTGTGTTGATTGCCGCCCGTTTGAAGGACGGCGTTTCTATTGAACAAGCGCGATCCGTCCTGAGTGTCATCTCCACACGCCTTTCCGACCAATATCCAAAAACAAATCACGGAATGAATCTGGGTGCGTGGCCGCTCGGTCCGCAAGGCCCAATCGCGAATCCTTCCTCAAGCCCGTTCCGCTCCCTTGGGGTCGTTTTCCTGAGCCTTGCACTGCTTGTCCTGGTACTTGCATGCTTGAATGTCGCCAACATGCTCCTTGTCCGTGCCACGGGCAGGCGGCGTGAGATGGCCGTGCGCGCGGCGCTTGGCGCCGCCCGCGGCAGACTTATTCGCCAACTTCTCTCCGAAAGCTTGGTCCTCGCTGCGGCTGGGTGCGTCGCCGGGATTTACCTCGGACTGGTTGCGAGCCGCGCGCTCAGCTCACTCAATCT
>DATNHU010000153.1:0-6660 GCA_035604795.1 Candidatus Limnocylindrales bacterium | reverse complement strand
CTCGCAAATTCCTATCGCTTCGAGCGAGGGGGCTGGATTTATGTCCATCTGGAAGGCAACCCGGCGCAGATCGGATTTCAGCATGGCTATTGGCTGGCCCAGGAAATTGCGGATGCTTTGAATGCTTACAAAATTGGCACCACGCATGAGACAAAACGCGACTGGGCCTTTTACCGGGAGACGTCGCGAAGCGTTCTGTGGCCCCACATCGAGAACGAATACCGGAATGAACTTCAAGGAATTGTCGCAGGGTTACAGGCGCAAGGGGTGCAGGCCGATCTCGATGACGTTGTTTCACTGAACGCCTTCATGGAAGTGCCAGGCTACTACATCCCCTGGTACAACGCGCACAATCCAACGGCCAACGCTCCCAAGCTGACCAGCCCCGGAAATTGCAGCGCGTTTGTGGCCAATGGTAGCTATACACGGGACGGCAAAATCGTAATTGCTCACAATAACTGGACGGATTATTGGGAGGGAGAACGCTGGCGCATTGTGTTCGATATTGTGCCCGCCAATGGTTATCACATGCTGATGGACGGGTTTCCTGGGGTAATCGCCAGCGACGACGATTTCGGAGTCAACTCGGAAGGCCTGATGGTGACTGAAACAACGATTTCGCAATTCAAGGGGTTCGACCCCACGGGCGTGCCCGAATTTGTCCGCGCGCGCAAGGCGTTGCAGTACGGCGCATCGATTGATGACTACGTGCGCATCATGCTGGACCAGAACAATGGCGGTTACGCCAATGACTGGCTGCTAGCCGACAACAAGACCGGCGAAATCGCGCAGTTCGAGTTGGGGCTGAAGGACCATCAGCTGTGGCGAACGAAGGATGGGTTTTATGTGGGCTCGAATTTTCCGAGCGACGCAAAACTGATGAAGGAAGAAACCGATTTCGATCCGAAGGATGGCGGCAGTTCCCCAAATGCCCGGCACACGCGGTGGGAACAGCTGATGCACGAATCAAAAGGGAAGATTGATACTGCTGCTGCAGAAAAGTTTCTGGCGGACCACAAAGATGTCGTCGATGTCTTGCAGACAGCGGACGAGCGATCGCTTTGCGGCCATACGGATGCATCGCCGCGCGGCATCCCTCAGTGGAAATGGGATGCAAATTTTCCGGGCGGCGCAGTTCAAGGAAAGGTGATGGACAGCCACATGGCCCTATCGTTGAGCTTTATCGCGCATACGGGACATCCCTGTGGTCAGGATTTCTTGGCGGAGCCATTTCTCGCGGCGCATCCGGAATATGCGTGGGAGAAACCAATCCTGCACGATATGAAAGCGGGTCCGTGGACTGAATTCAGGGCGGGTGATAGGCCGGCAAGATAAAACGCCGTTTTAGCTGACGTTCTCCACAATCCAGTTGAGGTATTTTGGGGAGCCGGAAATTATTGGAAGGGCGATGATTTCGGGCACCTGGTAACTGTGAAGGCGGCGAATCTCTTTTTCAAGTGTGCGAAATCTGCTGCGAGTGGTTTTGAGGATTAGCAGAGTTTCCCTGGCGCTCTCCACCCTTCCCTTCCAGCGATAAATGCTGGCGACGGGTGTGCCCAGAAGGTTTCCGCAGGCAGCCAGTCGCTTTCGGACCAATGCTAATGCAATTCGACGCGCCTCGAGCGAGGATTTGCAGGTCACCAACACGACGATTGCTCTGACTTTGTTGGGCATATTCCCTCCAGCTCGGGTTACCTCTTCCAGCACGCCCTTTTCCACGGCTTACCTGGATTTGCGCGGCACGCTACAATACCGCGCCAGGACAATCTTGTGCCACATTCTCCGATACATTTCGGTACCTCGGGATGGCGCGCGATCATTGCGGATGAGTTTACGTTCGCGAATGTTCGGCTCGCCGTCACAGCCATTGCCGGACATGTCCGCAGCCGATCAAAAAAACCAGTGATTATTGTCGCCCACGACACGCGATTCTTTTCGGAGGAATTTACGCGCGCGGCGGCGCAAATTCTAGATGCCAATGGAATTGAGGCGTTGGTTTGCGACGGGCCGACGCCAACACCCGCCGTAGCTGTGGAAATCTGCCGGCGTAGGACCGACGGAGCGATTAATTTCACCGCAAGCCACAACCCTTTCCCGTATCACGGGTTGAAGTTCTCAGGGCCAGATGGGGCGCCGGCGATGCCGGAAGTCACCAAAGATATTGAGGCGCGTTCGGCAAAGCTCGCCTCGCGCGATTTCAGCGAGCCGGTTGAAGCACATAGTCAGTCCAGCAAGGATTTCAAAGGTATCTCGGTTCGGGATGCATATCTTAGTCGGCTCGGTGAGTTGGTGCGGTTTGAGGTAATTGAGAAAGCGGCGAAAAGCTCGAAAGGAAAGTTCGGGGGCGTCTATGACGCGGTCCACGGTTGTGGCGCGGGCTATTTGGACTTGGCACTAGCCAGTCACGGAATTCCGGTAACGGTGATTCGGGCCAACCGAGATGTCTTATTCGACGGGACCGGTCCGGATGTTACCGAAGATAACTTGGCGCCGCTACGCGAAGCAGTGCTGAATGCGAAAGCCAGTGTTGGACTTGCGACCGATGGGGACGCAGACCGCTTCGGAATCATTGACGCCGATGGGACATGGATATCACCGAACCACATTCTCGCGCTGGTTTACGACTATTTGGTCGAAAGCCGCAGTTGGAAGATGGATGCGGGACGAAGCGTGGCCACCTCGCACATGATGGATGCAGTGGCAAAGCTATACGGCAGGAAAATCCATCAGACGCCGGTGGGATTTAAATACATCGGAGAATTAATTGAGAAAGACCAGATCGCGCTGGGTGGCGAAGAGAGCGCGGGGCTGTCCATCCGCGGGCATGTACCGGAGAAAGATGGGATTCTTGCGTGCTTACTGGTGGCGGAGATGATTGCGGCACGCGGCACGACCCTGTCGCAGCAGATTTCGCAACTGTTCCGTCGCGTGGGGTCGGAATTCTGGCCGATTCGCTCGAATCTGCATTTGACGGATGATGTGCAAGCGCAAACGATGGCCCGGCTGAAACAGAACTACAAAACCTTTCTTGGTAAACCTGTGCGCAGCCTGGATCGCACGGACGGATTGAAAATGGAATTTGATGACCGGTCGTGGGTGCTGCTGAGAATGTCGGGAACGGAACCACTGCTGCGAGTTTACACAGAGGCCGGGTCACAGAGAGATTCTGCCTGGCTCGCAGAGGAAACACGAAAATGGATTCTCGAGAAGTCGGATAAGCAGGCAAAAGCAAACACAGTCAGGGGCTAACAGATGAAATCGGGTAAGGCACGAAAGACGAAAAAAGATAATCCGTCATTTATTCAGCGCAATCTCAGGACGATTTTGGGGCTGGCGATTCTGGGCCTGGCAATCCACGACGTGTTTGGTCCTCACGGATTCCTAGCCATGCGGCGCACGCAACTGGAAATACGGCAGTTCAGCGCTGAGATGAAGAAACTCAACGAAGAGAACCAGGCGCTGTCGAATGAGGTGCTGTCGCTAAAGGGAGACCCGCGTCTGATCGAGCGTATTGCGCGGGAGGAGATGGGCCTGGCAAGGCCGGGGGAGTATATTTTCAAGTTGCCCGCGGCGGCTGATGACAAATCAAAGGGTGCCGAAGGCTCCACGCCCGGCAGATGAAAGCGCGCGGACCCTCCGATTATTGAGGCAGGATTGGCTGTGCAGCACAAATCAAACCGAGAATCGAGTTAAGGCTGCAACGGCCCATCCAGCATCGCAGGGACGAACACACTCTTTCCCTTCCACCGATTGCGCAGAGTTGCCAAGGCCACCATCGAAGTAAAAATCACTGCCAATCCTAGCGTTGCCATGCCTATGGTTTGTTGTTGTTTCTTGAGAATTGAAAATGCTCCGTACACAAATTCTATGTGAACCCAATAGACCAGCAGAGATGTCTTCCCCATTTCAATAAAGGGACTGAATCCCACTTGCCCCGCCCCCCAGCGGCACCAGACATAGCTGGCGAACAGAATTAATAATAAAATCCCGAGCCGGACCAGGAAGAATTCCGGGCTGGTATGCCAGAAATCGTAATTGGCGTAAAACTTTCGCGGTTGCGCGTCGAGCCACAGCGCGAAAGCGCCGAGGGCCAGCCCTTTTACAGCAAGTGAAGCCATGGCCTGTGCCACATGCGCCCGCGCCCAATCGGTAAGTAGGAAGAATCCCACCGCGAGACCCGCGAAGGCGAATGCCCCCCAGGGAAATAATGGGAACAGCCAGGACTGGGGCTGATTGAAAATATGGACGCCATCAATATAGGACTCAATTGGCCAGGGCAGGAAGCGGGGTCGCCAGGAGGTCCAAACCAGGGGAGACATCATTGAGATTGCCAGGGATATCGCCGCGGCGACCACGAGATTCGTCATTCGCAAACCTGCGAGACTGGAAATTCGTTTGGAAAATATTCCCACCAACCAGCAGGTCACGCCCATCAATATCAAGGCAAGTCCGATCGCGTTCAAGATGTCCACGCGAAACAGATCTGTCCACGGTGCCCAGCCGAATCCCAGGAGAAATTCCTGCAAACGAAAAAGCAGCGCGAGCGCAAGGATTTCGGCGCCGCGGCGAATCGTTGTGCGTGCGACTGCCCCGGGTGAGTATCCGCGCTCGCGGAGCTTGTCCGTTACAAGGCCAAATGAAATGCCGGCAAGAATCAGAAAAAGTGGAGCAGGAAGCGTGCCGCCAAGTTGCGACAGCCTCGCGAACTCCGATTGGCGCGAGGCGGGGTTCAGCCAAGAATCATAGCAATGCGTCTGAAACATCATCAGGCACGCAAAGCCGCGCATCCAATCGATGTAGGCCAGGCGCCGCTGGATGATCTCTGGCATCCCTTATCCTGAGTGACATTTCTGCGGTGCGCATGCGCGGATTCCGTGCTCCGCGAAATTGCGCCCGCATGAAATTGCGCTAGACTAACGCGTCATGCCCGCTTCGCGCCAGTTGCGATTGCTCCCCGCGCTTGGTTTGTGGCTGGCGGTAACGCTGGCTACGGCTTTCTATGCGAATGGACTGGGCTACGGGGGACGAGCGCTGGCCGCTACCCTGGCGGCGTTCGCGTTGCTCTTGGCTGGCGAGTTGATTCCGGCCGCGGCGGGGGTCACGGAGAGCGTACAACGATTTCTCGCCGCGCCGATTGCCTGGCTGCTCGCAGTTCCGATTCTGGCGGCGTATGCGATTTATGCCGTGGGGACAGGCAACTCCACTTCATGGCAATGGTTGATCGTCGCGGCGTACGTGCTGGTCCCTTTGGCGCTGCTTTCGCTGCGAGAGGGTACCGCGCCGGCCTGGAATGATTACGTGGCGCTGATCGCAATCGCGATCCCGGTGAAGCGCTTGTGGTTGAGCGGTCTGTGGCCCTATCCGGATGGCCACGCGGCGCATTTGATGACCGTTCTGCTGGGAATGAATGTGGCCGTCACGGGATTCCTGTTTATCCGCAGGCTCGATGGCATCGGGTATTCTCTGAGTTGGTCAACCAAACAAACTTTTCACGTTGTGGCCGGAATTGTATTCGTGGCGATTGTGGACATTCCGGCGGGGCTTGCGCTTCACTTTCTGCACTGGGCGCCCGGACATGCCGGATGGGGATCGTTTCCGGTGACGACCATAGGGGTTTTCTTTTTCACGGCGTGGCCGGAGGAGTTCGTATTTCGCGGGCTGCTTCAGAATCTGCTTTCCCGTTCATTGAAAAACGAGAAATGGGGATGGATGGCGGCCTCGGTGATTTTCGGGCTTTCGCATATTACCAACGGCGGCTTTCCAAATTGGCGGTACGTGCTTCTAGCTGCTTTTGCGGGGATTTGCTACGGATGGACCTGGCGCAAGAGCGGAACGATATTTGCGTCTGCGATTGTACACACAGTGGTGGATGTCATCTGGCACTTCCTCTTCGCTTGAAAAGGAAGCCTCGCCTGAAGGGGCACCTATTTGACGACGCCGCTCAATGGGCTTGAGGCGGTGGCGTAAAGTTTCTTGGGGATGCGGCCCGCGAGAAACGCCTTGCGCCCGGCATCCACTGCAAACCGCATGGCTTCAGCCATGAGCACAGCGTCCTGCGCTTCGGCAATGGCCGTGTTCATCAGGACGCCGTCGGCGCCCAGTTCCATGGCCACCGTCGCATCAGAAGCGGTACCCACTCCCGCATCAATGATCAGCGGCACTTCCGTGACACGCTCGCGCAATATGCGCAGATTCGCCGCGTTTTGAATTCCCATACCGGAGCCGATGGGCGCACCCAGCGGCATCACCGCCGCGGCGCCCGCGTCAATTAATCGGCGCGCGACAATCAAATCGTCGCTGGTGTAGGGCAACACGGTAAACCCTTCCTTGGCCAGGATTTCCGTGGCCTTCAGGAGTTCGGCAGTGTCGGGGAACAATGTTTGCTGGTCGCCGATGACTTCCAGCTTCACCCAGTCGGAAAGTCCAACCTCGCGCGCCAGGCGTGACGTACGGATGGCTTCATCGGCGGAATAGCATCCGGCGGTGTTTGGCAGGAGGAAATATTTTTCGCGGTCCAGATGATCGAGCAGCGATTCCTTGGTCTTGTCCGTCAAGTTCACGCGCCGCACAGCGACGGTGACCACTTCCGCGCCGGAAGCCTCAATCGCGCGCGCCATTTCCGCGAAGCTGCGGTACTTGCCTGTCCCCACAATTAGCCGT
>DATNHU010000152.1:0-6127 GCA_035604795.1 Candidatus Limnocylindrales bacterium | reverse complement strand
GGGTGAATATGCGGCAAATCCGGGGGCGGCAGAGTGAAAAACGAAGAAAATGTTTCACACTTGGGCACAATCCATTTCTCAGGCGACAACGGTTCTATTGTGCGCCGCGAATTAACGCTGGAAACTATGTTGTCGTTGGTGCAATTCCCTGCTTTAGAACTGCTGGGCACAACAAAGAACCCTCAGGGCGCAGACGAGGTTCAGACCTTGAAAAGCACGGCTTCTGTGTCAACTACTGTTCCGCGACGCTATCCTCGAATCGGTTTGCCGCGAGGCATGTCCGTGGCATGGCAAGCCGGTGGGGAACGAATTGTGTCGCGAGTGGGCACACTGGGCCTGGGCGGAATCTTCATTCATACGCGAATGCCTCCGGCGGTTGGGGAAGTGGTGAAGCTGGTGTTTGATGTTCCAGGGGGAGAAGTCAGGGCGCGGGCTGTAGTGCGATCATCAACAGCCGGCCGGGGGATGGGTGTGGAATTTACTGCCATGCAGCCGGAGGCGCGGGCCCGATTGACGCAGTTACTGAGGCGGCTCGCGTCGCTGTAAGAGAATCGCCTTTGGTCATCGTTGCGGAAACATGAATGACTCGAGCAAATCCGCACGCGCTTTCTGGTCGGATGAAATCAAGCGAAGCAGATCTGTCACTGAAATCATTCCCAGGAACTTATCCTTTTCACCTTTGACGAGCAGATGAAAAATTCCGTTTTTTTCCATTAACTTCAAACACTCCTCGAGACCCATTTCAGGCGACACGGTCACCAATTCCGTGGTCATGATTTCCGAGACGCGCATCCAAGCGGGGCATTTGTTTTCCGCAGCCACGCGGTCGGAAATATCGGCTTGGGAAACCACGCCGGCAAGTTTTCCTGTCGCGTCCAGCACTCCGACGGAGCGCACTCCGTGATCGCGCAGGTAACGAGCGACATCGTGAACGGTTGTATCCATCGAGACTGAATAGATTTCTGTGCGTGAGCTAATCAGGTCTGCGACGCGCATTTCAAACCTCCTGAGCCATTCGGGCGGGCTTTTCGCGGATGGTAGGACGACTGCCACGGTATTGCAACGAAAATCAGTTTTCGGATGCGGCGATCCAGAAGGTTTCAGTGCATCACAATCGTTCCGGCTGAAATTCGAGGATTCCGCGCGATACCCAACCAAACTTCGCAGTTAACGAACACCGGGTGTACACCGTCCCTATAGATGACGGATACTGCTCGCCAAATTGATTTTGCGCGGCGGATTGTGGAAAAAGCTGGATTCCAACCCGGGATGGAAATTGCGTGGGCTATTTCTCAAGCCGAGACCACGTCATCTTCGAGCGATCCGACAACGGCTGAAAGAGAGCAAGCGGAGGATCGCGCCGACATTGTGGCTGCCCGCTTCGGGGATCGCGCCGCATTTGGGCGGCTCTATGCCCGTTATCTGCCGATGGTGCACGGGTTGTTGTTGGCGCGAGTGCCGCGAGAGGAAGCTGAAGACCTGGTGCAAGAAGTGTTCATGCAGGCACTGCGCAAGCTTTCGACATTGCGTGAACCTGGAGCGTTTGGCGGCTGGCTAGCGACGATCGCGCGGAACCGGGCGCACGATTATTTTCGACGATCACGATCCAGGGAAGATCTGCCGGATGAAATCCCCGCGGCGAAAGGCAGCGCGGACACACGGGCTCTTGCGGCGCTGGCGGCAATCCGGCGACTGCCCGAGGCTTACCGCGAGACATTGATATTGCGACTGGTGGAGGGAATGAGCGGACCGGAGATCGCCACGCGAACGGGGCTCACGCCCGGGTCGGTGCGTGTGAACCTGCACCGCGGGATGGCGCAACTTCGGGAGATTTTGGGGGAGATTTTGGGCAAGGAATAATGGCAATGAAAGACGACCTTCTGAAAATTAAGGACGAATACCTGTGGGATCCGAAGAGCGCGGTGGCGGATCGCGACCCGGACGTTGCCGAAATTGCAGCGCTGGAGCGATCTCTCAGTCGATTTCGCGCTCCGGGCGCGGAATCGTTGCCATTACCTGAGGCACTGTGGGCGGATCGCGGCTGGCAAACTGCGCGGGCCTCGACCTGGCGAGGAAGCTTGGCGATTGCGGCGGTGTTGGTTCTGACGGTTGGTGGAGTGTGGCTGTCGCTTGGAAGGAAGTACATCGGTGATGGCACCGGGTGGCAGGGCGCGCGGATTGCGGGTCAGCCACATGTGGATTCCGAACCGGTGGCAGCATGGTTTAGGTTGCGCACTGGACAAATCCTTGAAACGGACGACGCCTCGCGCGCGCGGATCGATGTGGGCAACATCGGCGAGGTCGAAGTTGGCGCGGATTCGCAGGTAAAGCTTCTGGAGGCACAAGCCGAAAGTGGCAGCCTCGGACTGGACCACGGAACTATTACGGCTTTGATTTGGGCACCGCCACGGCGCTTCATGGTTCAGACGGCGACCGCGACCGCTGTGGACCTGGGCTGCGAATACACGCTCCATGTGGATGCGGACGGAAATGGATGGTTGCGAGTCAGCATTGGATGGGTGGCGTTCGAGAAGGGTGGACAAGAATCATTTGTGCCGGTGGATGCCATGGCGCTGATTCGGCACGGCGCGAGGCCGGGGACGCCATTTTACGAAGATGCTTCGCCCACATTCCGTTCGGCGCTAGAGGAAATTGATTTCGGGACTGTCGGCCCCTCAGAAGTGGAGGAGCGCAAAACGGCGCTCGCAACTCTGTTGGAACAGGCTCGCAAGCGGGATGCAATTACCCTGTGGCACCTTTTAGGGCGCACCGATGGGACGGAACTCGCTCAAGTATTCGACGGTTTGGCGAAGCTTGTGCCTCCGCCGAGCGGGGTGACGCGCAACGGCATTCTGGCTGGCGACGGGCACATGCGTGATACTTGGTGGGACGCATTGGGTTTACGCGATACGGGGTGGTGGCGAGGTTGGAAGAGAGATTTTCCTGAGCGATGAGCGTCTTGGACAATGAACCAGGTGGTGGTTGCAGCGGACAATTTTGGTGAAACGAAAATCAGAATTTCGCGGGGGAAAACCTGGAGGATCTCCTCAATGAAGCGATTTGCGAAATGGGCGGCTATTCTAGCCATCATCATCCTTGTGCCGATACAGTTCATCCGCCCGTCGCGGACCAATCCGGCGGCGGACCCGAAGTTGGCGGTGGAAACGGAGCTTCACGTTCCGGCAGACGTTTCAGCCACGCTGCACCGCGCTTGCGGTGATTGCCATTCCAACGGAACTCACTGGCCATGGTACAGCGAGGTGGCCCCAACATCATGGTTTGTCGCGGACCACGTCAACTCAGGGAGGCGACACATGAATTTTTCCAACTGGGTCCGTCCGGGCAAGGAGCCGAAAGACTCCGAAGACCGATTGACTGCGATTTGCAGGGAAGTGAAATCCGGCGCAATGCCGCTCAGTTCCTACTTGCTGATTCACTGGAACTCAAAGCTTTCGGAGGGAGACAAAACCCAGATCTGCGCGTGGACCGATGAGGAAATAAAAAGGCTTTCCGCCAGTTCGCCTAATCCGGCGGCAAATTAGACAGGCTGATTTTCAACGAGAGAGACGAGCTAGGCCTGCAAATCAGAAATCAATGCGTGCTGGCGGAATCGCCGCGAATAATGTCGTAACGCTCAATCACCGCGGCGACACCCACATGGGTAACGCCATTGTCCTTATTCCGGTCAACACGAACAACGCGGCCTTGAGCGCGCACAAACACAGCGGTCCCACGGGTGATTTCTGCTGGGAGGGTCAGGGTTATATCCAGTTCAGTTCCGGATTCTACATCCTGATCCAGGACGAAGTAAACGCCACGCGTAGAGACATCCCGGGTTCTGCCATTGCGTGCGCTCTCCGACTTGTCAACAGGGACACGAATGAGCACAGGCAAGGATAGGTCATATCGGCGTGCCGTTCTTCGTTCCGTCATGTTCCCCCCGATACCCACATACACCCCTTGCGCGCATTACTGAGCGTATATGGGTGCAATCATCCTTCCAAAAGAGCCCAGCCCCTAATACTAGCGAGAATTAGGGCCAATTGGTTGAGGTTGAACCTGGATCGCCACCTCGCAACAATTGCTTAAATGCGCGTAAATGGAAAGATTTCATATAGATGCAACCGCGACCACCCGCGTTTGCCCACTCCAAATCTCTCTGCCGCCAATCCCCAAATAGAAAGCGCATCTGAATCCCTTGGGTAGATATTACCCCAACTTTTGCCCCAAGCTGGGGCTCCCTCACCAGTTTTGTGCCCAGAAGGTGCAAGAGCTTACCACTGGTCAATTTATTCCTCCGGGCCGCTTCCTGCCACAACTGGGGTTGGAGGTACGGGAGCCGCTTGTGTGCTTCGAGAACTTCGACCGCTATCCAGGTTGAACTGTCTCATTTTGTAGAGCAGCGCCTTATAGCTGATGCCCAGCATCTTTGCGGCATCCTTGCGGCACCAGCGCGTCTTCTCCAGAGCTTCGCTAATGGCTTCCATTTCAGCTTCGTCTTTCAAGCCCCTGACCAGGGCTTTGAGTCCCTGGTCTTTGAGAGTGGGGGCCTCTGGACGCGGGGCGGTGCGCTGCCTGGCAGCAGACATCTCAACCAGTTCGCGCAGGCTTCCTTCGTCATCTTCAAGAATCACGTAACGCTTGACGAAATTCTCCAGCTCCCGCAAATTGCCCGGCCACTCATAGCGCCTGGCAGCCTCCAGCAAATGTTGTGAAGGCACGGGCGCATCTTTGGCGAATTTTTCGCTGTACTGCTTGAGGAAGTGCCGGAAAAGCATGGGAATTTCCTGGCTTCGTTCGCGCAGGGGTGGAATCTGGAGGGACAGGACGTTCAGGCGGTAGTAAAGATCCTCGCGGAAACGGCCGGACTTCATCGCCTCCTGGACCTCCACATTGGTTGCGGCCAAGACACGGACGTCCACTTCGATCAACTGCCGGCCGCCCAAGCGGGAATATTGATGGTCCTGAAGAACGTGGAGAAGCTTGGCTTGCATGTGCGAGCTCATCTCCGCGATTTCATCCAGGAAAATGGTGCCCTTATTGGCCATTTCAAATTTTCCGGGCTTTGACCGGACTGCGCCGGTAAAGGCGCCTTGCTCAAACCCGAAGAGCTCGGATTCGAGCAATTCGCCCGGTAGAGCAGCGCAATTTACCTTGATGAAAGGTTGAGTCCTTCGTGCGGAGCGCAAGTGGATCATCCGCGCGACGACTTCCTTGCCCACGCCGCTTTCGCCACTGATGAACACGGGCACATCCACGGGCGCAATCTGAAGAATCTGCTGCCGGATGCGGACCATTTGCGGGCTGGCTGCCAGGAAGCTGAGGTCTTCGGTGACCTGGTCGCAGTACTCACGCAACGCTTTGTTTTCTTCGCGCAGCTCCTTCTTCTGCTGGCATTTCAGAAGGGCGGCGTCGAGTTCGCTCTTCTCGAAAGGTTTGGTGATGTAATCCTGAGCGCCCTGCCGTATGGCTTCCACGACCGTGCCGACTTCGTTCGAGCAGGAAAGCATGATGACGCTCAAGTGGCGGTTGATCTGCATCAAGCGCTTCAAAGTTTCGAGCCCGTTCATCTCCGGCATGAGCACATCCAGAAGGATGTAGTCGGGCTTCTCTCCGGAGCCGATGCGCTCGAGGACTTCCGCGCCCGAGCTCATGGCCTCCACGGCATAACCATCCACTTCGAGCAGGGTTTGCAAATATTTCCGGATGCTCGGCTCGTCATCCACAACAAGAATGCGTTCTTGTTCGGCCACAGTCATGTCCCTTCTCACGAAAGACTAATTTCTTTCCACGGGCAACAGAATTGAAAACTTCGCTCCCCGGCCTAAATCACTATCTACCCAAATCTTCCCTCGATGAGCCTGAACCAGACGCTTGGCGATCGCCAGACCCAGTCCCATGCCGGCGGAGGTGCGATCCACGCGGACAAAGTCCTCGAAAATTTCCTGATGATGTTCCGCGGAAATGCCGCGGCCGGTATCCGTTACGGAAATGATCACGCTGTTCGGTTCGCGCAACGCTTGCCGGCGCCGCTCTTGTTCCTGTGGCTCACCCGTGGATCGGCGCTCCCAGAAGTAAGGTTCGGCTATCAGGGTGATGGTCCCGCCACTCGGAGTATGCTTGAGCG
>DATNHU010000151.1:0-4864 GCA_035604795.1 Candidatus Limnocylindrales bacterium | reverse complement strand
GCGCCGGTACTGTATCGAACAGGATGGAATTAAGGCCGACCGTGTTGTCACGCTGTATAACGGAGTCTTCGTAAAACCTTTCTCGATTCAGGGCAGCCTCGCAAGCCTGCGCGATTCCCTGGGTCTGGAACGCAACCGCCCCGTCGTCATCACCGTGGGCAATATTCGCCCGGTGAAGGGCGTGGACATCTTCATTCGGGCTGCGGCCGAAGTTCGCCGAACCCATCCCCAGGCACTGTTCCTGATTGTGGGCGAGAATCACGACCCGGCACATTTTGAGGAATTGCAAAAGCTTGTCCAGGAGTTGGACCTCTCACACAATGTCCAGTTTTACGGCTCTTCAGAAAGGGTCCCGGAGCTTCTGGCCGCAAGCGAAGTTTTCTGCCTGCCCTCGCGCAGCGAAGGCTTTTCCAATTCTCTGATTGAGGCCATGGCCGCCAAACTCCCGTGCGTCGCCACTGACGTTGGAGGAAATTCCGAGGCGATCGAAGATGGCGCTAATGGGTATGTGGTTCCCAGTGAAGACCCCGCGACCCTGGCCGAGCGAATCTCCAGATTACTTTCCAATCGGCCGCTTGCGGCCAAGCTCGGCGATAACGCCGCCGAAACTGTCCGCACACGATTTAGCCACAAAGCCATGATGGATAACCTGGTAGGTATTTATGACCGTCTTCTCACTGAATCCCATCGATAGTCATTTGCGCCTGGCCGTGTGGTTCTTTTGGACCGCGGCGGCGCTGCTGTTCTATGCCTATGCGGGCTACCCGCTGCTTCTTGCGCTTCTGGCTCCGTTCCGCCGCGACCGCCGATCCAAAGAGGAGTACACGCCCACGATTTCGGTATTGATCGCCGCGCGCAACGAGGAAGCCGGCATCCGGAAAAAGATTGAGCAGACGCTGGCTCTGGATTATCCCGCCGACCGCATGGAAATCCTGGTGCTCTCCGACGCTTCCACGGATCAAACGGATGCCATCGTGCAGTCTTTCACCGATCCACGCGTGAAGCTTGTTCGAGTCGATCCGGGCCGTGGCAAAACCAATGCCCAGAACTTCGGCGTCCGCCAGGCTCGCGGTGAGGTCCTGATATTCTCAGACGCCACCACGGTGTACCACCCGCAAGCATTGCGCAAGCTCGCAGCCAATTACAAAAATCCCCAAGTGGGCGCGGTGAGCGGCCGGTATCAATATTTTGAAAGCGAAGGCGGTTCCCCCACCGGCATGGGAACCATCGCCTTCTGGAATTACGAAAACCTAATCAAGAAAATGCAGTCACGCATCGGAACCATCAGCGGATGCTGCGGCTGCATCTACTCGGTACGCCGCGACCTTTACACGCCGCTCGATCCCGGAATCATCAGTGACCTCACGCAGCCACTGTGGGTCATTCAGAAGGGGAATCGAGTTGTGTTTGAGGACCGTGCGCTGGCCTACGAGGAAACCACTCAATCTTCCGGCGAAGAATTTTCCATGCGCGTCCGGGTGGTCACACGGGGAATGCGCGGATTGCTGAGCGTCCCGGACCTATTCAAGCCATGGAAGCACCCCTGGGTCTGCTTCCAACTGCTCTCGCACAAGGTCACACGATGGCTGGTCCCCGTGTTCTTGTTGGTGATTCTGGGTGCCAGTGCGGTTTTGGCATCTGTTCCGTTCTATCGTTACGCTCTGTTGCTGCAGCTTGCCTTCTACATGCTGGCGCTGCTTTCCAGTCTTGTGCCTTTCCATCGTGCCTGGAAACCACTGGGAATACCGCTGTATTTCTGCACGCTCAACGCCGCCGCGCTGGTCAGCTTGTTCGAACTGATGCGCGGGCGTAACTACGCCGTTTGGCAACCTGTGAGGACCCGGCAGCCATGAAGATTGAGTTCCTGACTCAAGACGATCCCCTTTACGTCCTACCCTTTTTTGAGGAGTTTTTCGCGCAATACGCGGAAGAGTTCGAAATCCTCCACGTTTCCTGCTCGCGCGCGATGGGCAAGCGCCCGCGCATGCAGCTGATGCGCGAATTGCTGGGGCTCTACGGGCCAGTGGGTTCCGTACGCATTGCCACGCGCTTGGTGAGGTCACGCCTGCTTGCTGGGTTGCCCCGCCGGCCGCAAGCAGGACGATATGAGACGCTCCAGCAGCTTTGCAAGGCCTACGGAGTGCCTTACTCGCACATCGGCTCGCCGAACGCGCCCGAATACATGCAGCAAGTGAAGGAGCGCAGCGCGGACGCCATCGTTTCCGTCGCCTGTCCCTATATTTTAAAAGATGAATTACTCAAGCTTCCTCCACGGGGGTGCATCAATATTCACCACGCGCCGCTTCCTCGCTACAAGGGCATGATGCCCACTTTCTGGCAGATGTATCATGGCGAGAAAAACGTCGGCGTGACGATCCACTACATGGCCGCCAAAGTGGATGAAGGATCGGCTTTGCTTCAGGACTCACTGGCCATCGAGCCCGGTGAAACGCTCGATCACCTTATTCGGCGCTCAAAACGCCACGGTGCGCAATGCATGGCGCGCGTTCTCCGCGAAGTGGCCAACGGCACTCAGAAGCAGTTTTCCCTGAATCAGGCGGAAGGGACTTACTTTACGTTTCCGACGCACGCAGAAATAAGGGAGTTTCATCGCCGGGGTCTTCGTCCAATCTAATTCGGCAGGGGATGCACTCCGGGATTCTCCCGCTGTGCAGTTTGTTAGGATAAATTCAGAATGACTTCCAGGATTCGAGCCTTTCTTCGCCACGCATGGGTGTACCTGCTTTATTACAGCGGCCGACTGGCCTGGGCGAAGCGGCAGGTAGTTGCCTCCCGCGGCACGATTGGTTTGACGTTTCACCGCGTCCTCTCAGAGGAAGAGCGGCGGACTTCAAATTCCCCCGCCGGAATGGTCATAAGTGTAAAGACCTTTGCCGCATTGGCCGATTATATTGCGCGAGAATGCGTTGGCGTGGATCTGAAGGATGCGGGCGCATCTCCAGTCGGCGATCAAGAAAAACCACGCATGGCCATCACCTTCGACGACGGATGGCTTGATAATGCCGTCCACGCTGCCCCTATTCTCCGGCAGAGAAAACTTCCGTGTGCGATATTTCTTTGCTCGGAAATGATGGGAAAGACTCTTCCGTTTTGGCCCGAGCGCGTAACCGCCATCCACAGGGCTGCGGACGGGTGTGGGAAGCTTGCGAAGTTCAAAGAAATCATGAACAGAAGGCTTGAGACTCCATTGACTTCATTGGAGTCACAATCACCTGCGGCATTGATCGAGCGGATAAAGCGGTTGTCCAGTGGGCAAAGGGAACAATTGCTTCAGGAGCTGGACCCGATTGCGGGTTTACCGAAAGCAACCTCGGAATCAAATTGTGACGCAACCATGAGCTGGGAACAGGCGCGCCAACTTGCGGCGGAGGGAGTCCGCTTCGGTTCCCACACCTTACACCATGAAATTCTCACAAACGTGCCTGAGGCAGATGCGCGCCGGGAAATCCTGGAATCAGCGCACGCCATCGAGGCTAAACTTGGCCAGCCGTGCAAATGGTTTGCGTATCCGAACGGGAGTTGGTCGCCCGGTGTTCGGGATTGCGTTGCCTATTCCGGCTATGAATTCGCTTTTGCGAACAAGCCCGGCGTTTGGACCAAGGAAACGGACCACTGGGCCATCCCGCGCTGTAATATTTGGGAAGGGGCGGTGGTTGACGCCTCCGGAAAGTTCTCAGCCGCCCACTTTGAATATATTGTGTATTGGAGACCGGTCCGTTCTTCCAGAAATGGCTGAAGCGCCCCGACTACAGCAAATCAGCGCCTTCGCCTTACGAAAAGCCGGCCATCCGCTTCTAAAATGAAGCGATATGACATCCGGGTTCACGCCTGTACTTTCTGTCCCCAGTGCCATCTTGATGACATGGGCTAATACTGTCCCTCGGGACAGTCGCCCCTTTCTTCCTGCAAGTCTTAAACTTCGTTTACAGGGAATGTTGGATGGTGGATCGAATCAGGGCAGCTGTTATGGATAACCGTGGTAACGCCCAGAACTTAAAGCAGGCCGAGGAAGGTACATGAAAGAGAATAGCGCCGCAATCTCCCACACACGGTTTTCAATCACTCGTTTTCGAGCCCTGCCTGTCGCAACACTAATGCTTGTGTTCCTGGCGGGAGCAGGAGTTGCGAGCGGCCAGACGTCGCCGCATCTTCTGTTCACCGACATAATCACCGGCGCGAACTCGGGCGGCGAAAATAGCAACGGCGTGTACATTACCATCTACGGCAAGAACTTCGGCGCGACGCAGGGATCGTCAACCGTGACGGTCGGCGGTACGGCCGTAGTCCAATATAAGATCTGGGGCAGTCACAATGGCATCAACCCGGCTCTGGACAAGGTGGTTGTTCAGATTGGCCCGGGCAACTCAACAGGAAACATCGTCATGACGGTGAACGGGCAGCAATCCAATCCGATCCCGTTCACGGTTTGCAGCGGTCATATTTACTTTGTCTCGCCGAGCGGCAGTGACTCAAATAATGGCAGCTTTGCGTCCCCCTGGGCCTCTACCCCCCATGCCCGGGCCAGCATGGCGGCGGGCGATACCGTATACCTGCGCGCTGGCACCTACACCGCCAGCGATAACGACAGTGCGGCATTTTTTTGCAACAACTCATGCACTGGCACGGCCACGGCATATCAGAATTTCCTGGGTTACCCGGGTGAAACGGCCTTGATAACGGGGCTGGCCCACGGAGTTTTTCTTTGGGGCGGAAGCAGTTCAAGCTTCACAACTTTTGGCGAATTGACAGTGCGCAGTACGGACTACGGAATTACTTGCGAGGATGGCCCGGGCGGGCCGTGCAACAATTGGCGGATCGTTGGAAACGATGTTCGCACTTCAGG
>DATNHU010000150.1:0-5109 GCA_035604795.1 Candidatus Limnocylindrales bacterium | reverse complement strand
CGCCCGGGTCACCCGCGAGATCAAGCCGGAAATTTCGGTGAACAGCTTGCGAGTGGATCCATAGCCCGCGATATTGCTCGGCAGATGCAGCGAACGTAGGATTGCGGGATCGACGCGCATTGGGACAAAAATTGCGTCCTGCCTGACGAACTGTCCCGCTATCTTCGCGACCTTTCCATTCCAGCTCAGAAGATTCACTTCGCCGTTTAGACTTCGGACAAGCTCCAAGATGGAACCATCGGAAAAAATCCTGCCGCCGGTGTGGACTATCGGCTTGTCTGCGGGACGCTTGGATATTTTACGATCTTCCATTGTCTTTGGGCTCAAGTTATCGCTGGCCGTTCTATTTTCCGGCAGACAAAAAAATAAGGATGTGGTGTCGGCGCCTTGGCCGACTGCTCCACATCCTGGCAAAACTGCCACGTACTTCAGGACATCAGTTTGACGACAACTGAGAATGTTGTCAAGGCGCTGTACTCGTCCACATGATTAGTGACACTTGTGGACCTTTCTTGTGGATTTATTCCAGCGCTGGAGGAACTCCAGCGGTGTAGCGTAACCGAGTGCCTGATGCGGCCGCACGGTGTTGTAAGTTTTCTCCCAGGCCAGAAGTTGGCGGTTCAACTCCGGTAGGGTCCAACGTTCGGGCGTCACTTCGTAAAACTCCTCGTTGTGGGTGCGGTGCGCGCGCTCGACACAGCCATTGAGCTTGGGCGAGCGCGGCGGCAAGACGAACAGCGGTAACTTCCTTTCTTGGCAGGCGCGCTCAAACTCGGCGGCGAATTCGCTGCCACCGTCGACCTGCAAAGCGGCCACCGGAAACGGCATGCGCGCCAGCAAAGCGTCCAGGAACTGGGTGGCGTCGAGCGCGGTGGCTTTTGCGTGCACCTGCAGGACATCCCAGCGGGAGACCACATCGCGCGCCGAGAAGTGATGGAGCACCAGGCCCCGGACGGGACGGATCTGTTTGGTGTCCAGCGCCACCAGGTCGCCGGGCTTGCGCAGAGGCCAAAATCGCGGCTTCCGTGTAGCCCAGGGACGATGCCGCAACCGGCGGCGTTGTCGGGTGAGCACGGCGGGCCGTGGTGGCTCGACCAGAACTCCCCGGCGCTTTCCCTCAGCGAGGATGCGTCCGATCATCGAAGTGGAGAGCGGCTGCCCTTGCCCGTCGAGCAACCGCCGCAACTTGTCCTTGCCCTAGCGCGGATACTGACGGCGCAGAGCCAGCACCCAGTCGGCTTGCTCGGCCGACCAGGTCGGTCGCCGCAGCTGGTGAGGACGATGCGAACGAGATTCCAGAGTGGACAGGTTGTGCGGATCGTAGCGGCGCCACCAGCGATAGAAGGTCTGACGGCGAATCCCAAAGTGGCGGCAGCTGGCGCGCTTTGGGAATCTTCCCCCATCGTATTTGCATCCCGACACTCTATCCCGAGTGTCACCAATCATTCTGAACGAGAACAGGCGCCCCGTAGAAATGGCGGTCTCTTTTCTTTCTCGCCCAGCGCGTGAGCGCTGCTCTTGTTGTGACTTTGGGCCCCGAACTGTGAAACAGTGCAACCGAAAATCCTGATTCCGGCATGATGGCTTCACAATTCGTAGGGGGGCTGCGACACCCCCACGAAATGTGCGCGCTGATGTAAAGGAAGTCCTATTTCTTATTCTGCGTTTTCAGAAATGTTCCGCGATCCAGTTCCTTGAACGCCTGCTGGAGCTGCTCCTGGGTGTTCATCACAATCGGCCCGTACCACGCGACCGGCTCTTCGAGCGGCTTGCCTGAAACCAGCAGAAAGCGGATGCCGTCATCGCCTGCCTGCACCACAACTTCATCACCCCGGTCAAAAAGTATCAGCGACCGGTTGTCCGCGGACACCGGGGGCGCTGTGTCCAGCCACTGCACAGCTTCGGTCGGCACCGCAAGCGGCTCGCTCGCGTTGCAGAATTTCCCAGAGCCCGCAAAAACGTAGGCGAACGCGTGGCGAGTCGTCTCCACGGGCAGAGCTTTCCTTCTGCCCGGCGCAATGGACACATCCAGATAAATCGGATCGGCAGCGATTCCGTCCACCGGGCCCGCCTTGCCCCAGAATTTTCCGCACACCACGCGCACTTGCGTGGAGTCGTCATCGGTGACCATGGGAATATCGAGCGCCTTCACTTCCTGGTAGCGCGGCGTGGTCATCTTCAGCGATGCGGGAAGATTGGCCCACAACTGAAATCCGTGCATGGCGCCGGTGGGATCGCCCTTGGGCATTTCCTGATGGATGATGCCGCTGCCCGCGGTCATCCACTGCACATCGCCCGCGGCGATGGCGCCTTTGTTGCCCATGCTGTCACCGTGTTCCACAGTTCCGGCGAGCACGTAGGTAATCGTCTCAATGCCGCGATGCGGGTGCCACGGAAATCCCGCGAGATAGTCGGCGGGAATGTCGTTCCGGAAATCGTCCAGCAGCAGGAACGGATCGAAATCGGAGGTGTTGCCGAAGCCAAACGCGCGGCGTAGATGCACTCCCGCACCTTCCAGCGTGGGCTTTGATTTGATGAGCTTCCTTATTGGTCGGATGGACACGGGGACCTCGCTTGTTCGTGGATGCGGTGGTGGTGAAATGAAAGCTTAGTCCGCAGTCCGAGCAAGAGTCAACATTTGGGCGACGCATTCTCGATGCAGCCTTGGCGTCCTCTGGGTCTCTGGGGTGAAGCTTTTGGTTTAGAATTGAATCTATTTCTGCGGCACTTTACGGTGGCGGATCAACGATCGCCACTCGATCAGTTCCGCGAGCAGCGCCTTCTCAATCATGGAAGTGATCCGCAACACAGTCGGCCAAGTCTGGGACAGCTGCAACTGCTTGTCCCATTGAATCAACATGCGATGCAGTTCCCGATAGCGGTCGCGGCGGCGCTGGTAATCGTTCACGATCAGCAGGGCCCCTGCCACGGTCGCGATTTGAAAACCGGTGGTAGCCGCCAGGGAAATCACCGGTTTCCAGTTACCCATCAAACCGTAATCGAGGCCGCGGGCGTTCAGCACCATCCACAAATTGAAATACCCGGCGAGAAAGACGCTGGACCAGGTTACGATTTGATATTGGCGGATTTTTCTCGCCGCTCGATCCGCGTGGCGCGAAAAATATTCAATCTGATTTTGCACGCGGTCCGCGCGATAGAGCCGCTTGAACTCCTCCAGAGAGGCGCGACGCGCCTCGCGGTCGGACATGTTCAGGAAATTGAGCGAGGTAAGCATCCCCGCAAGTTCGGGCACAACTTCCGACCCGACGACGTCGTAAATTACCGGGGTTCGCCAGAGTGCCAAACACGACCGGCAGATTTCCGCCGCGGTGCGCACGCGAGTCCAGACGACTTGCCGCCGCGATAACCTCATAACGGTTGGAAGAGTCGCGGCCATGATGCCCAGAACAATTCCCAGACCCAGCCAGATGGAACTGTTGCCGGGAAGCGATGTCCTCCCGGACAAAAGCGCGGCGGCCGCGGTACAGAAAATCGGGATGGCGGCAAGCCGCCGAAATTGCGGCGCAACGCGATTGGCATTTTCATCCACCTTGATGAACCAGGCCTCGGCTTTACCAAGTGGGGTGTCCGCGGGGATTTCGGTGGGCGGATCCGGCATCGCAGTCAAGAACTCCATTTCCGGATCGTGGAGGAGCTGCGAATCCTGATTAAGATGTTGCACGACAGCCGTCGCGCTGTGGATCCAGATGACGGGCCGGCCCTGATCACGGGCGAACGCCACGATGTCTGCCGTTCCCCCCAGCCCCTGGCTGGGCGCTCCGTCCCATAAGGCGATGAGCAGCCGGCTCTGTTGGACGGTTTCGATGCCGCATTCGTAATAAAGCTCGTCGGGAGTTTCGCTGGCTCCGGTGACTTCGACGGAAAGCGCTGCGGCCATCACTTTTTCCGCGCGCCGCCAGGTGGCGTCATCAAAATCAGCGCGAAATTTTTCGCGGGGAAACGGAAGGAAAATCCGGAGCGGCAGATTCAACTCCATGCAAGTTTCTGCGAAGAGCAAGTCTCCGCCCGCGGCCGTGGACGAAACTCCGTAAACAACGCCCGGAACCTTGGACTTCCATTCCGCCAGAATCCTGCGGATGGCTTCCCGGCTCCGGTTTTCATCGGGTAGGTTGCGATGGCCCGAAAATCCAATGGCCAGCACTGGCGGAAGCGTAATGGAAGGTCGACTCACTGAATCTGCAGGCGAGACTTCATCAAGACAACAACATAGGGATTCACAGTCGAAAGCGTATAGTAAAGACTCAGCTCGGAACCTTGCAGCTTCGTCCAGCGCTCCACTACGTACGGCCCCCAGGCACCACCGTGCACCGCGCCCGGATTGGCCTGATTTTTCGGCCCGAAAACAGGGCCCGCGAGTCCATCATCCGGTTGACGCTGGGGAATGTGAATGAATTTTCCAGCGGCGCCGTCGCGGGCCATGTTGAAGATGATCTGCGGCTCGCTCCACAAGCCCCAAGGAGTTCGCGAGTAAGAAAACGCGATGCCGATTGTGGGTGTCCGGCGATCGTAGGTCATCAACCACAAGCCAAGGTCCTTACACCAAGTCACGGAAATGTCGCCGAGCGAATCATTCTCAACAATGGGATGCGCGTCCGACTCCTTCGCACTCCACCTCGGCGCGGATGCGGCATCGAACCCCGCGAAATAGAGCGTGCCCTTGCCGGATTCAAATTGCGCCACTGGAACGATGGAGAGATAAGCCTTGCTGTTGCGATATTGTCCCGTGCCCCAGATGAGGACGAATGGCCCGCCCGGAGGCAACCCGGAAACTTGCCCCGGTGCAACGTGCATGGACATGCGGATGAATTTTCCCACAGGGAGTTGTGAGATCGTGCGCAGAGGAGTGAATTCCGTTGGGGGCGTGAATTTCGTAATGAGTGACCGGGTGAATGCCGCGCCCTTGGAATCGTTTGAATTGAGGATCACATACATTTGGCCGCCAAGGCTGAGGCCCGCAACTGGAACTTCCAAAGCACCCATGGATATGCCTTGAGGCAAAATCTCAAGAAACTTGCGGCGGTCCATCAAGAGATCTACTTTGACTCCGGCATCAGGATTAAGCGTATCCGTCGTCCCCAATGTGTCTGG
>DATNHU010000149.1:0-15231 GCA_035604795.1 Candidatus Limnocylindrales bacterium | reverse complement strand
GCGAAAACCCCATCGGCCCGCTCGTTCTATACGAGCGGGACGACCCCTACCCCCTATTTTTTCGTATGTGTTGCAAATACGGGGGTTACGGGCGCGAGCGGCGTATGTGCGGCAAATGCATGGGTTAAAAGTCATTGTTTTCATAAGCTTCTGACCTATTTTGTAACTGCGGATTCTAAAGAGGTTACCTGTTATCTAAGCAGTTACTGATAGATGCTACGGAGGCGGTTCCTAGTGAGGCGGTAAGTCATGAGTGGCTAGTGACGAGCAGCTGGTGGCTAGCGGTTAGTGACTCCTGTCGCGTGATCAGCGGAGGATCGACGCTGAAGTTCAAGTTAGCAAGTACGGTAATTGAAGTCAAGTAAAATCGTATGGAGACCTGAAAAATATTTTCAGGGCTAGAGGATTTTCGTTACCTGTTTTGATTCGAATGCCAATTAAATTTCCCCCAAGGCTCGCTCCGGCCTTTTGGTGTGTGCCAGCGGCGGGAATTGAGGTAATTTGTTGCGTTGAATCTCCCCCCAGGAGAAATGTGAAATGAGAACGCGACAAACTCCCGGAACTTTTACACGCGCTGCTTGCTTCCTTACGCTGGCCGGCCTATTGCCCGGGTGCGCGTTTTTGCTAACGGCAAACGCCCAGTCCTGTGGATCGCAAGGCGTCGCAGTGCAAGTGCTCGGCTCGGGTGGCCCGGAGTTGCAAGATAAGCGGGCGTCGAGCAGCTATCTGGTGTGGGAGAACGGGCAAGCGCGGGTACTGATTGACGCAGGCGGGGGAAGCGCACTCCGGTTCGGTGAGAGCGGGGCGCAAATGTCCCAACTCGATGTGATCTTGTTCTCACACTTCCATGTCGATCACAGCGGGGACTTTGCTGCACTGATTAAGTCGTCGTGGTTTGAAGATCGCAAACGTCCCCTGCCGATCTACGGCCCCCCGGGAAATGATTTCATGCCCTCGACAGTAGAGTTTGTGGCTGATCTTTTCGGAGAGAAGCGCGGAGCTTACCGGTATCTGAGCGAGTTGCTGGCGCCGGGAGAAGAGGGCAGCTACAAAATGCAGCCCCACGACGTGGCCGCGAGCTCAACACCGGTGGCTGTGTTTCGCAGCGGCGGCCTCTCCGCTTCCGCAGTGCGTGTCGTTCATGACGGAGTCCCGGCATTGGCCTGGCGCGTGGAGACGGGCGGAAAGGTCATCGTGTTCAGCGGAGATACAAATGGAGAGGGCGAGGGGCTGGTGCGATTGGCGATGAACGCGGATCTGTTTATTGCGCACAACGCCGTGCCAGAAGGAGCCGAAGGAGTCGAGAGGCGGCTGCATATGCCTCCGTCGGTGATCGGACAAATCGCTTCGGACGCGAAGGTAAAGTGGCTGGTGCTGTCTCATCGAATGATGCGGACCTTGGGGAAGGAAGAGCAGACCCAAGCAGAGATCAAGAAACGATACTCGGGCCCGGTGACCTTTGCGAACGACCTCGACTGCTTTCCAGTGAGATAGGCATTTGTAGGCTGATGGGCGGTTTTCATCGGAGGCATGGGTGGGAAAGGGCGCCAATCGGGAGATTGGCGCTCCGAGGGGGCACGGAGCGGCGTGTTAGGATGAGGATATTCGAGGAATTTTCGTGGCGATAGAGGTGTTGGGAAAATCGGCGGAAGAGTTGCGGGTGCTGGCGGCGTCGTGGGGCGAGCCTGCGTATCGGGGGAGCCAGATCTATCACGCGCTGTATGCCGAGCGGCGATTCGATTTTGCGGGAATGACGAATCTTCCGGCGGCGCTGCGGGAGAAACTTTCGGCCGAGGCGCGGATCACCATGCCGCGAATCGCGCGGCGGTACCATTCGGCGGACGGCTCGGTGCGATATTTGCTGGCGCTGGAATCGGAGGGCGCGGCGCCGGTGCAAGTGGAAGCGGTGTTCATGCCGGACACCAAGGAGGACGCGCGGCGGCAAACCATTTGTATTTCGACGCAGGCGGGCTGCGCGGTGGATTGCCATTTCTGCCTGACGGCGGTACTGGGGCTGAACCGCAACCTGAGCGCGGGCGAAATTGTAGGGCAGGTGCTGGTGGTGCTGGAGGATCAGCGCGAACACCTGTTGCCGCAAACAAACGTGGTGCTGATGGGGCAGGGCGAGCCGCTGCTGAACTACGATGCGGTGATGACGGCGGTGCGAATCCTGCTGGACCAGCGCGGCGTCTCCCTTGCGCCGAAGCACGTGACGCTTTCAACTTCGGGAATCGTGCCGGGAATCGAGCGGATGGGGAAGGAAAAGGCGCGGCCGAAGCTGGCGATTTCGCTGAACGCCTCAACGGACGAGCAGCGCTACGCGATCATGCCGATCAATCGAAAATATCCGCTCGGTGTTCTTTTGGAGGCCTGCAGAAAATATCCGCTGGGGCCGAATGAATGGATCACTTTTGAATACGTCATGCTCGGAGGGTTCAACGACGCGCCCGAAGATGCCAGACGCGTGGCGAAGCTCCTGGCCAACATTCCGTCAAAAGTGAATCTGATCCCGTGGAACCCCGGAGAGCTTCCCTACAAGCGGCCCACGCAGGAAAGCGTCGAGGCGTTCAAGCAAATCCTGATGGATAAGGGCGTGTTCGCGTTTGTGCGCATTTCGCGCGGGCAGGACATTATGGCGGCGTGCGGGCAGCTGGCGCTGATTGAGAGTAAAGAAATAGTGATTAAGGAAAGAGAGGTTCTTCGCTCCGCTCAGAATGACACCTAAAGAACGAGAGATTCTTCGCCCGCCGCGGCGGGCTCAGAATGACACCCTATGAAATCAGAATGGCAGATTCTGAAATCTGCTAGGGGCGGAGTCCGATGGCGGCGAGCATGCGTCCGGTGCGGCCATTTTCGCGGCGATGGCTGAAAAGGATGTCGGTGTTGCAGGCGGTGCAGAGTTTGCTGGCCACGATATTTTTTGCGGGCACACCGGCATCGAGCAATTGCCAGCGGTTGGCGGCCATCAAATCAAGATTCACGCTGGGCGGCGGCGCGTCGTGGCCCGGCGGCATCATGCTGAGCCACTTGAGCGGATTGGGGCCTTCCCCGGCGATGAATTGTTCATCGCTCTGGCCGTCGCGCAGGCCGTGAGGAAAATCGAACCATTCTCGCGCATTCGGAAATTGCCCCGCGAAAGCCTGCGCGACTTCGGGGCCGACTTCGTAGCTGCAGCGCCCGATGGCCGGGCCGATGGACGCGACCAGATCCTGCGGACGCGAGCCGAACTCCATGTTCATGCGGCCCACGGTTTTGGCGACGATGCGCGCGAGCGTGCCGCGCCATCCCGCGTGGATAGCGGCGACGGCGTGAAGCTTGTGGTCGGCGAGAAGAACGGGAACGCAGTCGGCGGTCTGCACGGCGAGCAAAAGGCCGCGCGTGCGGGTGATGAGCGCGTCCCCGGAACAGGCGGGGACTGAAAGTGAGTTTGCCGGGGCGTCATTCGTCAGATGAATTGCATCGGAATGGATTTGCTTGAGCGTGACGAGCTTCATTCCATCCGCGCCGAGGGCCTGAAGAAATGCCTTGCGGTTGGCTTCCACGGCTTCGCGGGTGTCCCACTCGGTGAAGCCCAGATTCAGGACGCCGCCGCGGCAACGCGGGCTTTTATCGAGATGGCTTGCGCCACCCTGGCGCGTGGAGAAGCCGTGGACGGCCCAGGAAAGGCGCGCGAGCGGCTGAGCCATGAGAAAGGTGACGTCGTTGGTGCGGCGCTCTCGCCAGGATTTTTTGCCGGAATGATTATTGGATGCGCGCGGAGTGGATTTCTTGTGCGTTCGAGAGGGCTTCGCCTTGCGGCGTCGTGAATGTTTAGAGGAAACTTTCATTTTTGCTGGTAGGGATATGATATCAGGTGTCGGGGAGCGGGAAAAAGCGCGATTGTGTGCGCCTTGTGAAAATTGCGAGCGGCAGGTCAAGGTGATTGCGTGATTATCGGACTGGGGATAGACATCTCTGAAATTGGGCGCATGCGGGAGGCCATCGAGCGGCGCGGGCAGGCGTTGGTGAAGCGCGTCTTCACGCCCGCGGAGATTGCCTACTGCGAGCAGCACCGTGATCCCTATGAGAGGTTTGCGGCGCGTTTTGCGGCCAAGGAAGCGGCGATGAAGGCGCTGGGTACGGGCTGGCGGCACGGAGTGCGCTGGGTGGATATTGAGGTGGCGCGGATGCCGAGCGGGCGGCCTGAACTGTGGTTGCATGGAGTGGCGAAGCAGATTGCGGCCCAAATGCGAGTCGCGCACATTTCACTTAGCATTACGCACAGCGGGAATATTGCGTTTGCGCAGGTAATTTTCGAGGACTGAAAAGAAAAGGCTTTCTCAACGCCCTTCGGCAGGGTCAGGGCAAGCGCAGCCGCTGAGAAAAGCGGAGGCTTTCGACCCGTTGATTTGAAAAGGTATATGGGAATGTCAGTCTATGGTGGAATTGGCGCACAGATCCTTCGGCCATCCTGGTCGGATGGCCTCAGGATGACACCGCTACTTTTTCCGCTGTATGAAGCGGCAAATCATCTGTTCGGTTGCTGATTCTAAAACGTTTAGTTGTTCGGTTGCTAATTCTGAAAAGCCTAGTTGTCCGCGGGAGAGGGAGTTTTGATCTCCAGCGGCGGCAAGTTGGCCTTTTTGAGTTGGTCGTTTAGCGCGGGGACGTCTTTGGTTTTGATTTGCGTCCATTGCGCCAGCAGCTTGGCCTGAGACTCGTCGAGCTTCTGCAACTGAGTGTTTTGAGGTGCTGTGGGAGCGGCGTCGGCGCTGTCAATTAATCCATAGACCGCGCCGAATTCGCCACTGATCTGGGTGAGATTCGATTCGCCTGCGGGAGCGGCTCCTCCGCGCCCGCCTCCACCACCACCGCCGCCTCCGCCCCTGCCACCGCGACCGCCGCCCGCGGCGGGCAATTCACCTGCGATGGCGACCAGCTTCTTGTTCAATGCGGCGATGGATTCGGCAGCCGGGCCGCTGGCCTGAGAGCTGAGCGATTTCAGATCCGTTTGCAGCGCGCGGACGCTGGCCACGGTTTCGGCGGAGCGCTTCATGGCCCCGGAGATGCGCAGCTCGGCCGCCGTCTCCAACGCGACGTCGGCGGGCAAAGCCTTTACGCGCGGATCGAGCTTGATGGTGAGCGGCTGCGAGTACGTTTTGCCGTCCACCGTGAGCTTCACGGTGTAAGTGCCGGCATTGGCGCGCGGGCCTTTGGGTTCGCGCGGAGTGTCGTGTGGCACAGCGGAAATCGGGTAGCCGCCGCCTCGCCCGCCGCCACCAGTCAGTTGATCGTAATGGATGTCCCACACCCAGCGATGCATGCCCGCTTCGGGGCTAAGCACTTGAGGCGGACGAACCCAGTAGGTGGGCACACCGAGGGTGCGCTCGAGTTCGTTGACATCGAATTCGGGTTTATCGGTGCTGGAGTAGCGGCGCACGGATTTTCCCGCGGAATCAAAAATCTCAAGCGTGACCGGGCCGCTCGACGCTTGGGCGAGGTAATAGTCAACAATGGCGCCGTCCGGCGGATTGGTTCCAGCGGGAGTTTCCGGTGGGAGTGGCGTATCGGTGTTGGTGTCACGCCGCACGCGATAGGCGGCTTCCGGCTTGAAGAGAACTGCGGCAGCTTTCTCGTTCTCAACAGTCAACTGACGTAAGGGAGTGATGTCATCGAGAATCCAGAAACCGCGGCCGTGGGTGGCAACGATGAGGTCGCTGTCGTGGAGCCACAGATCACGGTTCGAGGTATGCGGAAGATTGAGTTGCAGTGATTGCCACAGGTCACCGTCATTGAAGGAAACCCATACGGCATTTTCCGTTCCGGCAAACAGCAGTCCCTTGCGCACGGAATCTTCGCGGACGGTGTCGGCTGCGGCGCCATCGGCGATTCCGTCCACTACGAGCTTCCAAGTCTTGCCGCCGTCGTGCGTGCGGTAAATGTAAGGATGAATGTCATCCACGCGGAAACGGCTGACGGAAGCGTAGGCGGTCATCTCGTCGAAGTGCGAGGCGACGAGCTGAGTGACCTTGCTCCAGGGCGCGAGTTCGGGCGGCGTGATGTTCTTCCAGGTTTTCCCGCCGTCGCGGGTGATCTGGATATTCCCGTCGTCCGTGCCCACCCAGATGGTGTTGAGGTCATGAAATGACGGCGCGATGGAATAAATCGCGCCGCGGTGGGTGTCGGAGCCCGGCGTATCTTTGGCCATATCGCCAACGCTCGCCGGAAGGCCTGGCTTTTCGCGGGTCAAGTCTCCGCTTATTTCCTGCCAGGAATGCCCGGCATCGGTGGTCTTGAAAAGAGTGTTCGCGGCGTAATAAAGGGAGTGCTTATCCACAGGCGAAAAAATCAGCGGCTGGGTACGCTCGGCGCGGTACTTTGTTCCCTGCGAAATAATGGGTGTAATTTTCTGGACTTGCCCGGTAATCCAATCGTATCGAGTGACGTCGGTGCGCCCCGAACCATAAATTATGTTTGGATTCAGCGGATCGGGGACCGAATAGCCATACTCGATGGTGCCCACGGGATGCCAATCGCGGAATGTGATTTCGCCATCGTTGCCGCGGCTGGAAATGCACAGCGAGCCGCTATCCTGCTGGCCTCCGCACACGCGGTAGGGGAATCCGTTGTCGGCAACCACATGATAAACCTGCGCGGTGGACTGGTTGTACCAAGAACTCCAGGTGCGGCCGCGGTTGCTGCTCACCAGCGCGCCCTGATCACAGACCAGCAAAATGATGTTCGGAATATTCGGGTTGATCCAAATATTTTGATAGTCGTCTCCGCCGGGCGCTCCGCGAATTCCCGTCCAGGTCTTGCCCGCGTCCATGGTGCGCCAGGTAACTGTGCTGGTGACATAGAGGACGTCAGGATCTTTGGGATCCACTCGCGGAACGGGGAGATCTCCGCCGCCGATCCGTCCCGCAGGGCGAGTGTCGGTGGTGGCACGCGTCCAAGTTTCCCCGGCGTCATCGGAGCGCATGATGGTGACGCCGCCTTTATACGCAGCCACGGTGGCGAAAAGACGATTGGGATTGCTGGGCGAAATGGTCACGTCAACCTGTTGAACGGGGTCGGGCAAGCCGTTGGTCAATTGTTTCCAGGTGTTGCCGCCGTCGGTGGATTTGAAGAGGCCACCCGGAGCGTTGTAGGTGTTTCCATCTTCCCAGGGGCCTTGTCGCGTGGCCCAGAGCCCGGCGTAAACCACTTGCGGATTGGTGGGATCAATCTCCACGTCTGAGCCGCCGGTGTTATCGTCCTTGCCGAGAATTTTCTGCCAGGTGGCGCCGCCGTCCGTGGAACGATAGATTCCGCGCTCAGGGTTGGGACCAAACGGATGGCCGAGGACCGCTGCAAACACTTTATTGGGATCCTTAGGATCAATGGCGAGCGCGGGAATTTGTTCCGCGTCGCGAAGACCGAGATGCGTCCAAGTTTTCCCTCCGTCGGTGGATTTGTACATTCCGTCGCCGATGCTCAAATCAGGGCGCGGCAGTCCTTCTCCGCAGCCGACGTAAATAATGTTGGGATCGGAAAGCGAAACGGCGATGGCACCGATGGAGCCGGTCGGCTGGCCGTCGAAGATCGGCTCCCACGTTTCGCCGAAGTCGTCGGATTTCCAGACACCGCTATCCACGCCGCCAATGTAGAAAACATTTGGCTGGCTGGGCACACCTGCGAGGGCGCGCGTGCGCCCGCCGCGGAATGGCCCGACGTTGCGCCAACGCATTTCCTGGAACATGGATGGGGGATATTGCTGAGCGGGCGCCGCTCCCGCAAAAATGGATGCGCTCAAAATTGTTAGGGTGCTGATGGCGCTCAATCGCGCAAAACGGGAAATACTGGTCATCGCTCGCCTCCGAGGAAGCCCGAATATACAACCCCAGGGCGAGGCGCACAACGTTCAAAGCGATATTTACCGATGGAGGCGCTACTCGTGGCGGAGAGCGGTCATGGGGTCGACGCGGGTGGCGCGGCGGGCGGGGATCCAGCAGGCGACGGCGGCGACAGTCAGAAGCAGGAGCGAAGCCACAATGAATGTCAGAGGATCAAGCGGCCGAATGCCGAAGAGGAATTGCGCGACCAAATGAGTCAGCGCGTAGGCGCCGAACAAGCCGAGAACTCCGCCCACAACCACGGGGCGAAGGCCTTCGCCAACTACGAGACGCAAGATGTCCCAGGGCATTGCGCCGAGCGCCATGCGGATGGCGATTTCTCCTGTGCGGCGCGATACGGAATAGACCAAGACGCCGTAGACGCCAATGCAGGTGAGCAAAAGGGCCAGCGAACCAAAAGCACCGGAGAGGCGCGCCATGAGCCGCTCGTAGAAAAGCTGCTGGTTCATCATTTGCAACTCGGTTGACACACTATGGACGGTTTCCTGGGGAGCCAGTTCGTGGAATACGTTTCGGACGGCTGGAACCAAGAGGCCAGGATCACCGGCGGTGCGAATCAAGAAATTGTAACCGGGAATATCAAATGCATAAGTATTGTAAATGGCGGGAAGCATTTCGCCGCGCATACTTTCATACTTCGTGTCGGCAACCACCCCGACGACTGTTTTCAATTCACCGAGGCGAACCTGCTTTCCGACCGGGTCTTCTCCGGGAAAGAGTAGCTTTGCCAAACTGTTGTTTATCCAGACGGCATCGGAGTCCTTGCGGAGGTCGTTGATTTCCACGTCACGGCCCGCGAGCATTTTGATGCCAAGTGTCTGGAAAATTCCGGGACCAACCGCCATCCATCGGACTGGCAAGTCTTCCTCGCGCCCGTTGTGATCCATCTCAACCCGATTCGTGCCATAACCTCCATCCAAAAAGACGGCGTTGGCCCAGCTCACAGAGGTAACGCCGGGCAGTGCCAATAAGCGCGCTCTTAGAGCAGTGTTCAGTGCCGTCATCTGCGGGCCTTCCGAATCTGTGTCGCTCGTCAGAGAGGCGCTGAATACAAGGACGTGTCCCTTATCGAATCCTGTGTCGAGGAATTCCAAGTTGATCAGAGTTCGGAGGAACAATCCTGCGCCGACGGCAAGAATCAAAGCAACGGCAACTTGACAGGTTACGAGCAACCGGCCGAGCGGCATCTTGCCGAGAGTCGATCCACGAAGGGAATGCAGGCCATGCCCGCCAACTCCACCGCTGACTTTCATCGCCGATAATGGTTCGACGCGCGAAGCGAGGATCGCGGGCATCAAACCAAAGAGCAGTGCGGCAAACGTGGCGACAACGGCAGTGAATGCAAAAACCAGCGGAGAAAGCCTTACGTCTAGGAAAACTGGAGTTGAAAGACCAGAGCCGACGAATGCAGCAAGCGAACGCGCGAGCCAGGTTGCCAAGAGCAATCCGGCCGCTGCTCCACCGATAGCCAGCAATAAACTTTCGGTCAGGAGTTGGCGCAACAACCGGACGCGGCTGGCGCCCAGGGCAAACCTCACAACGATTTCCCCACGCCGCGCGGATCCCCGCGCCAAATTGAGACTGGCGATGTTGGCGCAGGCGATCAGGAGGACACACCCGACGATTACCATCAAGATGAACAGCGGCTGGGAGAAACGGGTGCGGAACCCAGAGGGTTCCCCATGTGAAAAATCCGTCAGGATAATTCCCGGGGTGGCATCCACGGGAAAGGGCCGCGCGGGGTAATCCGTCATTGCCGCACGATAAAGTTGTGTTAACTCAGCCTGTGCCCGATCGAGACTTTCATGCGGCTTCAACCTTGCAATGACAGCTAACCATGGCGTTGGCGTATCGGGATTCGTCCACATGGTTTTTCGTTTAAGCAGGGCGCTTGCATGAATTGGAATCCAGAGGTTTGCGGGATGAAGGGCGTCAATTCCGGGAAATCCTCCGGGAGCGACTCCGACAACCGTGAATGGAGTGTCTTCAATATAAATGAAGCGACCCACTGCGCCGGGATTGCTTCCGAAATTCTGTTGCCAGAAATTGTAGCTGATTACAGCCACGGGGTTAGCGCCAAGCCGATCATCTTCCTTCATCAGAAGACGACCGAGATGCGGAGTGACTTGCATGGTGGCGAAGAAATCGCCGCTTACATAGTCCGCGCTCAGGGGCACATGTTCGGCATTGACGTAGAGGCTTACGTGCACGCGTTCATCGGAAGAGATTGCCGCGATGCCGGCCAGAGACTGGGAACGCGAACGAAATTCGTCAAACGCGGCGTAGGAAAAAGCGCAACCTCGAAGGCCGGACAGGTCAAAATCTTCCTCACAGCTGCCACTTCCCTCGTATTCTTTCCAGGTGGCCTTTTGCTGGGAGGTCCACTTCATTAGCATGAGTTGCGAGGCATGCGGCACGGGCAGGGGACGCAAAATAGCGGCGTCGAGGAGACTGAAGATGGCGGTGTTGGCGCCAATGCCGAGGGCGAGGGTGAGGATGGCAACCGCGGTGAACCCGGGATTCTTGCGCAGGAGGCGCAGCCCAAATCGAATGTCCTGCCAGAGCTGGTCGAGGAATTGCGTGCCGCGGGCGTCGCGGCATTCTTCCTTGGTGAGGTCGACTCCGCCAAAAGCGCGGAGCGCGGAGCGGCGCGCTTCTCCCGGCGTCATGCCTGATCGCACTTTTGCCTCGGTGCGCCGTTCCAGGTCATAGCACAACTCGGCATCCAGCTCGCGTTCCACTTTTCCGCGGCGCATCATCGCACGCAGCCAATGCGAAACTTGTTGCCAGATGTGATTCTGCGTAACCACGGAATTCTCCTGTAAGTAATCTCCGAATCACTCATTGCGCAGAGCGGTCATCGGATCCACGTGAGTGGCGCGACGCGCGGGAATGCAGCACGCAATCAATGCAACAATCGACAGCAGAGCGGCGACGCCCGCGAAGGTGAGCGGATCGGTCGGCTTTACGCCATACAACAAGCTGGACATGAGCCGCGTAAGCAATAAGGCGGCCGCGATTCCTACCACCGCGCCGATCAGCGCGAGCCTCATTCCATTTCGCAAGACGAGACGCAGCACATCGATCCTCTGCGCGCCCAAGGCCATACGAATGCCAAGTTCATTGGTGCGCTGGCTGACGGAATAGGCCATCAGGCCATAAATCCCCACGGCAGCGAGCAACAATGCGGCCCCGGCAAAAACGCCCACCAGAATCATGTAAAGCCGGCGTTGCGCAAGAGAATCGGAGAGTACCTGCTGCATGGTTTCGATGCTTGAAAACGGCAGGTTCCTGTCCACCGACCAAACCCGCGCCTTTACTGCGGAGACCACGCTGAGCGGATCTCCATCTGTGCGGATCACAAAGGCGTCGAAGATCACGGGAAATTGGCTGTAGGGCCAATAAATCATGGGCCGCACGTCGGTCGCCAGCCCATCGGTCTTAATGTCCCCAACGATACCCACGATTTCGCCGGTCAACGGCGGTCCCCAATCTTTCATGGTGACGCGCTGACCGAGAGGGCTTTCGTTGGGCCAGAAAGTGCGCGCCATGGTTTCGTTGATGACCATTACGCGCGCGGACCTGGCTGAATCCATCTCTGAAAACTCGCGGCCGCTGAGAAGTGGGATGGCCATGGCTCGGAAATAGCCGGGGTCAATGGATCGAATGTCAGCGGAAGGCTCGTCACTAACCGGAGGAGCGGGACGTCCTTGAATCACGAAGTCGGTGTCAGGCCCGCCCAAAATCGGCAGAGCGCTGACGACTCCCGCGGAACGCACGCCGGGCACGGCGCGAATGCCCTCCAACATTTGGTGCAGGACAACCGCGGTCTTCGGGTCGCCCTCTGGAAATTCCACGGGGGAAAGGAAGAACTGCATGGTCAGGAGATTTTCCGGATTGAACCCCGTGCCCACGCGCAGCAAGCGCACAAAGGTGTTGCCCAGCAGCCCGGCGCCAACCAGCAAAACCATGGCCAGCGCAAATTGTAGTACGACAAGAGTGCTGCTGGATCCGTGCCGCGCGCCGTGAGCCGAAATCGAAGCGCCCTTCTTCAGCGAGGTATTCAGATCGAGTTTTGTTCCACCAAGCACGGGAGCCATGCCAAAAAGCAGCGCGCTGAAAAACGAAAGCCCGAGCGTGAACGGCAGGACGCGCCAATCGAGATTGATCTCGCCAAACCGCGGCATATCTTTCCCGTTTATCGCGGTGATGAATCTAAGACTCCAGGAGGCCACACCAAATCCCAGCGTTCCGCCAAACAGCGCGACGATTATGCTTTCCGTGAGCAGTTGCCGCGCCACCCGCTGCCGGCTGGCTCCCAGCGACATGCGGATCGCAATTTCCCTGGTTCGAGCGGTGGCGCGAGCCAGGAGCAGGTTGGCCACGTTGGCACAGGCAATCAACAACAGCAGGCTCACTGCGGAAATCAAAATAAGCAGAGCGGGACGAACGGGCGCAACCAGGCTATTTTTAAGCGAGACGGCACTGATTGAAATATCCGGGTCAACACCGGGATTTTGTTTTTCGATGCGGGCGGCGAGGATTCCCAGCTCGCCCTGGGCTGCGCTCAGAGATTCGCCGCGACGCAAATCCGCAATCACGGTCAGCAGGTGGGCTCGCCGGTTGTTTCGTGCGCTTCCGCCCGGAACCAGCGGGCACCAAATCTTCGCTCCCTCAGGAAAGGAGAAATCGGGGGGCATCACTCCGATCACTGTGACATCCTGCGCGTTCACTTGAATCGTCTTGCCGACAATTCCCGCGTTCGCCCCAAAGCGGCTTTGCCAAAGCGCGTAGCTGAGGACGGCAACACGGTTTGCGCCGTCCGGCTGATCGTCCTCAGCGCCGATCACCCTGCCCAAATATGGATTGCTGCCCAGCGCCGAAAAGAAACTCGCGGAGACCAGCGCGCCAGGAACCTGCTCCGGCTCGGCATCACCGGTGAGGTTAAAGGACCAGGGCCGGTACGCCGATATGTTTTCAATTGCTTTCGATTCCCGGGCCACGTCCAGAAAACTCGCAAACGTAAACGACGCGTTCTGCGAGCCAGGGTGCATCTCTTCAACGTGCACCAGCCGGCCGTGGTTGGGATAAGGAAGCGGGCGGAGAAGCACCGCGTTCACCACGGAGAATATTGCGGTGGTCGAGCCGATGCCCAGTGCAAGAGTCAGCACGGCTACTGCGGTAAAACCGGAACTCTTGCGCAACACGCGCAAACCAAACCGCGCATCCTGCCAGAACTGTTGCAGCAAACGAGTGCCGCGCGCGTCGCGGCACTCCTCTTTGGCCAGTTCAACGCCGCCAAATTCTTGCAAGGCCGCGAGCCGCGCACTTTCCGCGCCCACTCCTGCCCTTAGCTTCGCGGCAGTGCGCCACTCCAAGTCAAAACGCAGTTCGGCGTCGAGCTCTTTCTCCAATTTACCGCGGCGGACCAACGCCTGAAACCAAATGGAAGTGCGACGCCAAATTGAGTTCCGTGAAGGCATAGAGTTGTCTCTAACCGCTCCAATCCTCACTCGTTTCGCAAAGCGGTGATGGGGTCCACGCGCATGGCGCGCCGCGCGGGGAGGTAGCTGGCCAAAAGTGCCACGCCCGTCAGCGCGACCGCGACCGCGGCGTAGGTGGGCGCGTCGATCGGCTGCACGTTGAACAGCATCGTTTCGAGGAAGCGCGTCAATCCGAGCGCAGCGAGGATCCCAATGCCGATTCCCATCCAGGCCAGCACCATTCCCTGGCCGACCACCAGCCGCAAAACGTCGATCCGCCTGGCGCCCAGCGCCACTCGGATGCCAATTTCGTGCGTGCGCTGCGCGACGGTAAAGCTGAGCACGCCGTAAATGCCCACCGCCGTCAGCAGCAGCGCCAGCGCGGCGAACAAGCCCATCAACAGTGAATCGAAGTTTGTACTGGCAACGGAAATCCCAATCACCTGCTGCATGGATAGAAGAAGCATCACGCGCTGGGCGGGGATGACCTCGGTGACGATCGTGCGAAGTTCGGACGAAATGTTCACGCCATTTTCGGTGCGGATCACCCAGCCGCGCGGGGGATTGCCGTCGGTCATGAGCTGCGACGCCGGAAGATAAACGGTTGGCGGCGCATCGCCGCGAATGGTCTTGCCTTTCACGTCCGCGACGACTCCCACAACTTCAAGGGGCCGCGGGTTATCGGTGTATCGCTTCCCGTTGAACATTCCGACGATAAGGTGGTCGCCGATGGGGCTCGCGCCGTTCCACCATTTCCGCGCAACATTCTGATTGATCACCGCCACCGGCACCGAAGATTCCGTGTCGCTTTCAACGAAGCCCCGCCCTTGCAGAACGGGAATCCGGAGCGTCTTGAAGAATTCCTGGCTGATTTCGCGTATCTCCATTCCGCCGATGCTGTTCTCATTGTGTCCCTGACGCTGCGCCGGCATGTTGCCTCCGCCCACCAGCGGAGGAACGTTCACCACTGCCACCGAGACGACGCCCGGCAATGCCTTGATGCGATTCATGATCATTTGCTGTGAATTCCACACCGCCGCGAGCGGGGTATTCTTAGGCGGTGTGTACGGCGTGGTCATGGTGATCACGTTCTGGGGATCAAACCCTATGTCCTGATGACGCAAGCGATAAAGGCTCTCCATCAGCAGCCCGGCTCCAATCAGCATGGTTACCGAAAGCGCCACTTCAACGATCACCAGGATTCTACCGGTATGGTTCCGGGCGATGCCCGCGGATCCTTTTGAGCTTTCCTTAAGCGAGGAATTCAGGTCGAGCTTGGTTGTTTGCCGGAAAGATGCCAGTCCAAAAACGACGCTGGTGGCGATCGCCACCAGAAAAGTAAAAGCCAGGACGGTGCCATCCAAATTGACGGAAACGCTGGCAGGAAGGATGAAGGGAATGGAGGCTGTCAGCGTCTTCAATAGCCAGGTTGCCGCCGGCAACCCCGCCGCGCCGCCAAGCAGCGCCATCAGCAGACTTTCGGTAATGAATTGGCGCACCAATCGTCCGCGCCGCGCTCCGAGAGCCAGACGGATGGATATTTCCGCTTGCCGCGCGCTCGCACGCGCCAGCAGAAGACTGGCCACGTTGGCGCAGGCAACCAGCAGCAGGAAGCCTACCGCGCCAAAAAGCAGCAACAGGCTGGGTTTGACGTCACTCACCAGCGAATCCTGGTAGCCAACCAACTGAACTCCCGCGTCGTTTCCTTGCGTCACATCCTGTCGGTGGAACTGGTCATAGACCACCGCCATATCCGCCTGGGCTTCGTGGATGCTTTCATTGTTCTTCAGCCGCGCAAGGACGTCGGTGTTTGTCCCTTGGTCGCTCATGCTGTTGCCGAGGTGAAGTGGAATAAATACATCTGCCGGGCCATC
>DATNHU010000148.1:0-4996 GCA_035604795.1 Candidatus Limnocylindrales bacterium | reverse complement strand
ATTTTGAGCGGGGCTCGACCCGCCTGCAAATGGCTGCGAGTGGCATGACAAGCACTGATTTGAATTGAATCGAGGGCCGAGGCCGTTGTTGGTGCCACCCGTCACGGCTTCAACGTCGGCGAATCTAGCCTGGCCGTCATTAAAGAAGGCGCTCTCGTCGGCGGTGAGGCCACTGAGGGGACCCCCGGCACCGGGCGCGCCGGCGCGCACCCCAGGGTCCACTGGTCCTTTCCCTGATTGGGCAAGTGCGCAGAGAGAGGCTGCCAAAACCGCGGCAACAATTGCCCCGAATCCTTTAAGACTTGTGGCTTGCAAGGGGATTCGCATTTCGTCTCCTCATAAATTGTCGAGGGGTGGGCCCTTTCGCGGAGTAATGTTATCAGCTTCAAGAATGAGTGAATGTGGGCTTCATCCTTGAAACGGCTTATTGATAAACAGGGCTGGGTCAACGACGGTCGGCTTCGGTAAGGGCGAGGACGGCATATGCGGTCGCGGCATCGCTCATGAATTGGGCGGTTTGCGGAGTTTGGTGATGCTGGACAGTCTTGTTTAATGAAGACGAAGGCCAGGAACCGTCGGTCTTGCTCTGATTGGTTGCTAGCCAGGCGAGGGCCCGCTTCAACTGGGGATTTTCACGCGGCATGCCGGACTGTTGTAAGACGAAAGCAATGAATCCAGTGGCATAGCCGTCGCTAGTCATCTCTTGCGGAGTTTCGTCCGCTCGCTTCCAGCCGGCAATGAGTGAAGTGAGGCTCCAACCGCCATCCGGCCGCTGCGTATTTAAGGTTTCATTGATGATGGATTTCCGCTGATCCTCGTCGAGCAGACCGGGCAGCTTTGACGAGGCCCAGAGGAGGTTAATTCGATTGACAGTGGTCTGCACCGCGGATTCGCGGGCCAGGTATTCACGCAACAGGGTCAAGCGAGTTTGGATTTCAGGTGTGGCTCGATAATTTCCCGGGGCGATGCCGGTGGCAATCGCGGCCAGGGCGGCCCCGTAAAAACCCGAATCGTCTGCTTCCCATGGTTCATTGTTGAAGCGCAGCCACAACCAGCCGCCTCTATTACTTCCTGCGGTTTGCTGCTCCGCCCACATGTTATTGAAGGCTGTGCGAGTGTCGTTGCTGAGGTGACCGTTCTGCGCGTCATTGGCTGCCAGGATGAGCGCGTTGAGAACTGATTCGGTCCCGCGCGACTCGACGGTCTTGTACTGACCGCGATCTGCATCGGTGTAGAACGGGGCGACTTCCTTCCAGAGACGGACTCGCTTGGTGACATTGTCTAGGAGGGCGTGTTCATTAGCGGAGGGAGTTTGTTCGCCGAGCGACTTACGAAGGGCGGACCGCGAAAGAGCATAGGGGACCGCCGTGTGGCACGATATGCAGAACGTTTCGTGATCGCGGCTGGCCCTGGGCCATGCCATCCACCAGGACTCCCTTTGATCGAGGTAAGCCGCTGCGGATTGCTGATTCCAGGAGTTGGAGACATTCACGATGGGTGGAATTTTGGAGTCGTCGGCTATCGCTCGAGTGTGAGAAGACAGGGTGAGGATTCCCAATACGAGGCTAGCGGCTACGGCGCCAAATCGCTGCACTGTGGAATTCATGTAGATGGATTCTGCACCATAGAGAAATGGCCAGTCAACCGATCACCGGATGTTCCTTCATAAATAGTTGAGACAGAACTTCGTAATTCTTCAGGAGCTAAAGCCCAAGTAATTTGCAAGCTGCATGTCCGGACTGAAGCACCGACTCCCCAAGGTGCAGTGATGAAGTGTATCCGGAGGAAAAGGTGCCAGTGTAGAGGGTCAGTGATCTTTGGGCTTTTCGATTTTCAAATTGGTCTGAGTCCAGAATAAATTGAAATTTGTAAAAGTGTGATAGAAAATCGTGCGGTGGTCCCCGAAGTCGCTGTAGGAGTCGGCAATCTGCGGCAACCAAATGGTTACATCGTGGGTAGCAAATTTGACCGGGACATACCTGATCACGAGATACCATTCGCGCAACTTGAATGCGGGGATTCCCTCCATTAAACCCATTTCCAGGTGCACGACCTCCCCCGAATCGGCGGCAATCCAGGCGTGGCCCTTGAGCCTGGCCGGATGAAAATCACCACCAACGAGGAAGGAAAATGTACGGCCCGGCTTATCGGGACGCTGCTGAAAATGAACCACCCAGGTGCGCTGGCCCTCCCAATCGGCGGCGCCTTCGCACTTCATCTCATAGTCGCTTTGCATTTCTGGAAGAAAGATCAAGACCATCTCCGGAAGGCCCGTGTCCTGTGTCATGGCCGGGGACAAACTACTTCCTCTGGTTGGCTTCCGGCTCTCTTCAACAATTGGGTGTCCCTGCGCTTGCTGGAGAGTTACAACATAATTAAACGCCTCTGAATCGCCATCCAGGGCGAGTCCCTCACGATCCGAGGCCCGGTAAGAGATGGTCTCCTGCGCAGTGAAGTTCTGAAGATCTGTGACCAATTCATTTGTTCGCGCGCCGGCCTGTTCAAGAACATTGGCAAGGACGCAGGGCGGGGATGAAGTTGCGGAGCGGACGGGAGAATCGACATTCGGAGGACTCCATGTAAGGGGACGGCTCTTCAGTTTCTTGTCGGCGTCTTCGGATTGCTGAGCGGCATGGGAAGCAGACGCGAAGAGGAACGTGGCCGCGAGAATTGGAGCAAGAACGCCGCAAAGCATGGCGATGGACAATCCAGTTGAACGGCGATTTGTTTTCATTGCTAATTCCATGCCCTACGGAAACTGAAGCTCTTTGGTTGTGGTGCTCATGGCGCCATGGACGGCTTCCTGGACGACCATGCGGAGGCGGTAGGCACCCGCCGGGGCTTCAAGTTGCATCACGCCATTGATGCCCGATTTTGCGAGTCGGTCGAAACTTTCATGTTTGAGGGCCAGCGACATTTCGGCTTGCTTGCCGGTGACGAAGTTGCCCTGGGGATCGAATAGCGCGGCCACGAAAGTGAGCTTCTGCACCTGGCGGTCTTGCTGCGGCTGAAAAGCAAGTTTCTGGATGTCCACATGGGTTTGAATGGTGAGTTGGGAGCCGCCGGTGGCGGAGGCGGCGAACTTTTCGGTGACGGTCACGGGAACGTCGGTCTTTTCGGCGGAGCCGCGCATTTCCGTATCAATTGTGTCGGCGGGAATGATCCGTTCGGTCGAACCTTTTGCTGGGGCGAAGTAGCCCGGGCGCACCAAGACGATTCTGCGGCCCGCGTTTCTCAACTCAACTTTGATCTTGTGAAACTCGCCATCTTCGTCAGGCGGGAAGCCTAGCAGATAAGTGATAGACGGTAGGACGCCGAGCTGGTAGAAGCCGAGATCGAGGTCATTGTTGTTGCGGAAGAGAAGGCCGCCAGTGCTTTCGGCGAAGCGGGCCATGGCGGCGTCTTCGCTGTCGAGACGATCGCCGAGCGTCTCGATCTGAAAGATTGTGCTTTTCAAGGGGAGCTCCGTAGTTTCCACGGTTTCGTTGATTGGAGTGCCGGGCGCCTCGGCATACAGACCCTTGGCGTCGAGTGAGTCAATCACCACGCCTGCCCGCACCGCTGCATTGATAATAGCGTCCTGTTCCTGGTCGAGCGTGCCGGAGAGGAAGCCTGACGAGGAAAAAAGAATCATGCGCCGCCCTGACTGCTTGGCAAGCTGATTGAGAGCGTCTTTGATTGCATCGAATGTTGCCTGGGAGGCGACGCGCGCTTGATCCCAGACCTGTAGCGACTGTGCCTTCACGGAATCCACTAATTCGACGGGAGCGCCGCCGTTCCTGCAATAGCTAAGGTATTGGTCCCCACTGCAGCAAGCTGCTTCGTTAGCCTTCGCTTCCAAGGCAATCCCATTGTTGTTCACTATCTGAAAGGCCTCATAAGCAGTCATTCTCGGGCATGAGCCCAAGTTGCTCGACGACATACGGGGATGCGATTGGACATGAGTCATGGCTTCAAGAATCGAGGCCGTATCACTGGTGAATTTCAAAGTGGGAGCACCGGATGTGGTCAGCAAAGCAATGCGGTCGCCGCTGGCGGAAGCCTCTTTGATAAAACGTGTAGCAGCGACTTTGGACCGCATCATGTCACCCGTGGGTGTATTGATGTCGTCGAAGAGAAGAACGATCCATCTTCCATTCGAGATGGTCCGTGCCGGCGGCGATGGTGGCGTGGGTGGGACTGTAGGAACTGACGCCTCTGATTGGGCGGTTACAGGTTTTGGTGGGGCGTTTGCTTGTGTATTGCCGGGTGGATTGGAGGAGGAAACGGAGAACGAAGTGATGTCGCGAAGCTTGTGGGAATCGTAAACCGTGAAATCGTCCTTGGTGAGGCCGGGGACTGGACGGCCGCGGTTGTCGCGCACCACCACTTCGAGTTGGACCAGCCGAGTTTGAACGCGGATGGGCGATTGCGGGACATAGGGACGGCTGCTGAGGCGAACCTCGCCGGGCGTGAGTGTTTGGGCGAGGACGCTGAGGGCGATGGCAAAAAAGATTGGGGGCAGCGCAGTCAGCGCGAGCTTTGCACATTTGTCAGGAAAGCGCATACTATTGCTTCCGGGATTGGTCCAAGTTAACGCGTTTGTCTCTCATATACAAATAAAATGCAGCGGCCGCGGGGTTGGCCTTCGAGGGCGTGAATGACCGGAATGAAATCGGGTTTTTGTTATTGACGGACTACTTCGCGTGACTCTAGACTTTGACCCCAATTGTAGGTTGCCGCGGGCTGTTGATGCCTGGGAGGTTCGCGTAAAACCACAAATTCTGGAACCCGGCCAGAAGGAGAGCACATGATGCGAAGATTCAGGACAGCCTTGTTTGTAATCGCCGCACTTTTGGCGGTCGTGAGTAATGTTTGCGGCGCACAATCACTTCCGCCGTTGACGCGGCACATGCGTGCAGTGAGTGTGAATGGGCAATCGGGAACTGTGGGGCGCCTGGCGCCAGCGCAGTCCATGCGGATTGTGCTGGTTCTGCCGATCCGCGACCAGGCGGGA
>DATNHU010000147.1:0-4177 GCA_035604795.1 Candidatus Limnocylindrales bacterium | reverse complement strand
CGCCAGCTAGGCCGAAGTGTTGATTGGGCGCTCTTGTTCGGGTGCAAATCGGGATTTGGACAAGTTAATCATGGCCGATGCGGATGGCCGAATCAATGGTTGGTGGAACGACTCCACTGGGAAGTGATTCACTGTGAGATGTCCAGAGCTTCGGTTCTCCACCAACTCTGATATCGAAGCGGTGCGGAAAAGCATTCTGGCGAACAAGTGTCTCTTGACAACGCCTTCGTTCTCATCGATGGGCAACCAGCATCGCGAGAAATTGCGCGAAAAGGAATTGTTGGATTGAGTCCGGAAGCGTATTCAGTTGCCGCCATCCTCGATAATGGCGTTTGCTTTGGGCTGTGCAATCCCCAGATCCACATAGATCGGCCTGGTGACTTTTCGCACTTCCGCCATTCGCGTCCAAAACCAAATGGCCCCGGCCAGGCAGCACGCCCCGCTTAGGATCACCGTGCGCGGCGCACCTATCGCATCCGCGAGTGTGCCCGCCAGCAAGGCTCCGAAGGGTGCCATGCCTACCAGTGCGACGGTCGAGTAGCTCATCACCCGGCCACGCTTGCCCTCTTCCACAATCGTTTGAATGATAGTGTTGCTGGCGGCCATCTGTTGCATCATTCCAAATCCGCAAATCGCGAGCACGACCAGCGAGACCCATATATTTCTCGAGTTTCCAAACAGGACCAGCCCTCCGCCAAACAATCCAGCGGAGATCGGCACAATGCGGATCAATCCTCGCACGGAGGAACGCATGGCCAGTGAGTACGCGGAAATGAGCGCGCCCACGCCCACGGCCCCCATCAGGAATCCAAACGTATGTGGCCCCCCTTTCAGGATTTGGATGGCGAAGATGGGCATCAATACGGTGAAGGGCCAGCCCATCAGGCTGACCACCGCAAACAACAGGAGAATAGTCCGGATCGGCGTCGAGCCGGAAACGTACTTCCAGCCCTCCCGGAGCTGATGAAACATGGAGGTTGTGGCGCGCGGAAGCATTTTCGGCTTCAAACGCATCATCAGCAGGGAAGCAATCACAGGAAGATAGCTAATGCCATCAATCAGAAAACAGTATCCGGTACCCAGGAGGGCGATGACCGCGCCGGCGAGCGAAGGCCCCAACAGACGCGCCAAATTCACCATGGAAGAATTAAGTGCGATCGCATTGCCGAGGTCTTTCTTATCCTCGACCATCTGCACCAGAAAAGCTTGGCGCGCGGGCATGTCGAAGGCATTGATCAATCCTTGGAAGGCGCTGAGAAAAACAATTTCGTAAACTCCAATGTGTCCGCTTAGGGTCAAGACCGCCAGCGCCAGCGACTGCAACATCGCCAGCACCTGAGTAGTAACCAGCACACGCCGGCGGTCAAGTCGATCCACCCACACCCCGGCAAAAGGCGCCACAAGAAAAATGGGAATCTGCCCTGCGAATCCGACAATTCCGAGCAGCAAAGCCGAACCGGTCAGCTTATAGACCAACCAGCTTGTGGCCACGCGAGTCATCCACGTACCCACCAACGAAATACTCTGCCCAGTAAAGAAGAGCCGGTAATTCCGGTGACGTAACGCTCGCCAAACCCGGCTGAGGCCGGTTTGTTTTTTCACACCCGGATTAGGTGCGCCTGCGGACTTGCTCAACTCCTGTTTCTCCCCTCACCCCTGGAACCGGTTCAGTACCCTTTTTCTTTGTCGACGACATTTAAGAGCAGCTCGCCCGCGCCAAAACGGCGAATATTCTCTTTGAGGAGTTCAATTACGCGGGTCATGGAGGCGTCTGACGCCCCCGCGATGTGGGGCGTAATCACCACATTCTCGAATTTCCAGATGGGGTGATTGGCCGGGAGAGGCTCGGGATTCGCCACGTCCAAGCCCGCGCCGGCCAAGTGACGGCTCGACATCGCTTCCACGAGTGCGTCCATTGAATAAACAGCCCCGCGCGAGACAACAATAAAGTACGCCCCTTGCTTCATTTCATGGAACTGGGATGCCCCGATCAGCCCCTTTGTTGCCGGTGTTTCGGGCACGGTGACGAAGACCACATCGGCCTGCGGCAGCACCGTATCCATTTGATTGGGCTTCACCATCTGCTTGATGAAGCTCGGAGGCGGAGTGTCTTTTGGATCCACGCCAATGATGGTCATGCCGAAAGCATTCGCTCTCTGCGCGATTTGCGTGCCGACCCCACCAACGCCAACAATTACGGCAGTTTTCCCATTCAATTCGGTAAGTTGAGCCAAGTTGCGCGGCTGCTCCCACTTGCGCGCGGGAATAGTCTGGTACAGGCCGCGCGTCAGGGAGAGCAACAATGCCATCGCATGGTCGGCGACTTCCGGCCCCAGGACCACTTTAAGGTTTGTGAGAGTTATATCCGTGTTCTTGAATGCAGGAGCGATGTCTTCAACCCCGGCATTCAATATCTGCACCCATTTCAATTGCGTGACGCCGCGAACCATGTCCCGCGTCAGCGCCGGCGTAATCAGCGCGTCGGCGTCTGTCATTTCAGCAGGAACCTGATTCAGCGATGGCGTGACGATTTGCACATTTGCAGGCGCCGAGTTTTTCAAATCTGCGATCGCCGAATCGGGCAGACCGAGGATTACGATTTTTTTCTTTGCTGAGGTTTGTGCGCTGGCGAGACTATTTGTAATCAGGCCGGGAAACACTGCAATTATCAGTACGAGAACTTTCGAGCGGGTTGACGGCAGGAATTTCATTTCGCTATTTTGGCCATCATTAATAGTACATCCGTCTGCCTTTTGGGAAGCCGGCGTCACCGAATAAGTACAGCTACCCTTTGCCTGTTCGCCTGACCAGTTTTAACATTTCGCGCGCAAGTCTAAGCTTTGCAGATATAGATTCTGCCGGCACGCATTCATTTTGCCCTTAATTTTGGGGCGATTCGAGTGTGGGGATGCCGGCCATGGTCCCAGCACACCAGGAATCCAAATGCCAAAAGCAAAGTTTCTGATGTTCATTCCGTGGATACTGATTTCGGGCGCGCGTCCCGGTAATCTGACGATTACGGCTACGCCATTTCCTGTGGCCACGCAATATCAACCGTATTCTTCGTCGGCCCCCTCCGCCACCGGTGGTGTGCCTCCATATACTTGGAGCGTAACGACTGCCGATTCCACTTTGCCCGAAGGGATGGCAATTGACTCCGCGACCGGCGTGATTTCCAGCGCGGCCGTGGGCGGACAGGGCGGCTATCAATTCCAAGTGCAAGTGAAAGACTCGGCAGGAACAATTGCCACGGCGCTGGAAACCATAAACGTGATCGCCAATAACACGCTGAGTGGATGCGCGGTATTCCCTCCGGACAGCATCTTCCATCACCGCGTGGATTCGCTTCCAGTGGATACCTCACCTGCGGCTCCAATTCCGTCCGTATATCAACCGTCCGTCATCCGGCCGTTCTTCGGGTCAAACAGTTTGCCGGGGCCAGACGGGATTCCGTTCATCCGCGTTCCGTTTGACCAGCCACCGGTGAGCATCACGTTTACCCTTTATCCTGCGGAATCTGATCCTTCCCCGTATCCATTTCCCTCAAACGCTCCCGTCGAGGGCTCTGCGAACAGCGGCGGTGACATGCACGTTCTCGTGCTCCAAACGGCAGGAGGTGGAAAGGCCTGCCAGCTATACGAAACCTGGCAGGGAATCTACAACGGGAACGATACTTGGGATGCGTCGAACGGGGCGCACTGGGATCTGGGCTCCGACAACCTCCGTCCGCTTGGATGGACTTCCGGCGACGCTGCGGGGCTGCCGATCATGCCGCTCACGGTGAATTACGATGAAGTTGCATCGGGCCTTGTTCGGCATCCGATTCGATTCACGCTAAATCACATGCTCAACGGGATTGTTTGGCCCGGTCGCCACGCAGCGGGCGTGGGATTCTGCAGCTACGCCAGCGGACCGATTCCAGCGGGATCGCTTTTGCCTCAATCATCGCCCCCAACTTCATGTACATTTTCGGGGCCTTCGGGAGAAATTTACCGTCTGAAGGCCAACGTGGATATTTCTGTTTGCAGCAGCTCTCCGCAAGCGGCTGTGATTCTGCAGAGTATGAAGCAGTACGGAATTATCCTGGCCGATAACGGAATGTCTGGAGGGCTGATTGGGACCCCTGACGCGCGGTGGAACAATAACGACCTGGCCTGCCTGAGGAATTTCACTCTCG
>DATNHU010000146.1:0-9731 GCA_035604795.1 Candidatus Limnocylindrales bacterium | reverse complement strand
TTCACACCTCCTGAATCATTTATCGTCGAACCCACCAGACTTCCATACCAGTTGGATCCCCCGGCGAGGCTTATGGGAGCATTGGGAGCATAAACGGTTGCAGCGGTCTGGCTTCCGCCCACAAGGTTCAGTTGTTGCGTTCCGGCGTAAAGGAATTGCAAATTGACGGGGCTCGGGACGCCTGTTGAATTGACGTTGGTGACGCCTCCCCCGCTAAAATTAAGCGGATTCGCCTGACCTTGCCCGGCGATGTTGACAATGGCAGGAATTGCATTATTGGCACCCGTGGACAACGTGGAATTCCCTGCGAGACTGATGCTGTTTATCGAATACGATCCACCGGGAGAGAGAGTCACCAGCGCTCCCCCCGAAAGAGCGATATTGCCGTACGTACCTGGTCCGAGGATTAAGCTTCCCGCAACTCCGCTGCATATCGTGACGCTAAGACCCAGGGAACTGCAGGTGCTGTTCTTCGTTATCTGAATATTGGTCGTTGGAGGCAGCGGGCTCGGCAGAGCGGGCGCGGTGTCAACGACGGCCTGCGGCAAATTTACCAATCCTCCTGTAACGCATGCGGCGGGGAGCGCCGCAGTGCAACCCGAAACCGTGGCCTTTCCGCTATCCGACCAAGCATCCACTCCGCCACTGGCGCAATTACCAACTCCCGTTCGCGGGGTTGACATGGTGCCATCCACTACGGCGCCACCGCTTTCGTTCAGGTTTCCGTTGGAGCCGATGTTGCCGTCATACGCGTCTGGTATTACGACCCCCTTGCTAGTGAGATTTGCGTGCTTGGAATCATAGCTTTCAATGGTGATGCCGCCTGATAACGTGAGCGAACCACACTGGTTGCCGGTGGCGAAGAGTCCGTAGCTGGGAGCCGGCACGGCTCCAAAGGTCACCTGGCGCTCGATGATTCCCGTCACCTCTTCCAGGGCGTTACCGGCTCCGCCGATGCTGCCGTCCGCGGTGATGCTCCAGGTCTGAACAGTTACTGGGCCGCCTGCGGTGGTAACTTGACTCATGGCGATCAGGGTGGCCGATGCCGTGTAGCTCACCGTTGTTTTCCCATCTGTCAGGCTGCCTTGCGCGGCGGTCTGGAAAGCAGTCTCAATCGCGGCAATTGGGTAATTCGACAGGCTCTGTGTGGTGGATAAAACGACAGGATTCCCGCCGAACTGTACCGGTGACTTGGTCATATCATAATTGCTGAGTGGATCAGTCCCGAGGGTTGTTGGTGCGGTGTAGTTGTTGACAATGTAGTTTGCGGCAGTGTTGAGACCAGCTTCCGCGCCGTACCGCGCCTGAGTCATCATGCGATAATTTAGGCTGGACCAAGTTTCCGACTGGGAGAGAAACATGATGGAGACTCCCATGACAGAAAGAATCAGTACTAATATGACTGCGAATATGAGAGCGACTCCCTTTTCGTTAACTCGCTTGTCCATAATCGTTTTCCCTTTCCTTCTGTCACGGCAATAATAAAGTTACGCTCGCAGGCATCGGCTGTATGCGCAGGAGCGAAGAAGCATTGTCCAATTCCCAGGCTTCAAATACGTTCCGTGGGGAAACATTCAACAAGGCTTTTGTTTCCTGCTGGAGTTGATGCGTCTGGGGGTCTTCCGTCTGAGTTTGAACTGTCAACGTTACTGCCACATCGACAACATAAGTGTTTCCTGACTTGCCCGCGTCGGTTTGATATGCAAAGCAGGCGGAACCATCGGGATTCGGCAATAGGTTGCCTAGCAGGACCATTCCACCGGTGACCGCAGGTTTGGAAGCCGATGTGAATGAAATCTCATTGCGATAGAGAAAACCGGGGGCCGAAGGAGTGCCGGGTACGCAAGTGTACTCCACGTAAAGAATCTTTCCGTCGCGGTTAATGTCCCCATATAACTTCAACACCGATCCGGTCGAACCATTCGTGTAATTGGTCGGCGCGGCGGCGGGCGGCACAATCCCTGTCGCGAATGAACCCGATACGATTATTTGAGTACTGGTGGCGTGGGCAAAGGTGAATTGAGCTGTCACTGTATTCGTTCCGACGGCTGTCGCCTGGACCGTTTCAAAGTTTGCCCCCGTATCCACATCCAGATACATGCCGGCAAACATTCCCGTCGAAGAACTGACCAATGCGGCCTGCGTGCCCGATGCGATTCCAGCCGTCAAAGTCACCGCTCCAGGCAATGAAATCCTGCCGGCCTGGCCTATTTCCTGCTGCAGCAATTCCGTGGCGCTCCGAACACTTCTGTGCATGCCGGTTCTGTTTGCGATCGATCCCTGAACGGTCATCAACTGCATCATTGCGGCCATGATGATCGCGATTACAATCAAGAGAATCGCAGTGCTCGCCATCATTTCCAGCAGCGACAAACCCTCTTCTTGTTTAACAAATCCTTGCTTGAGCATATGGTTCCTCAGAACGGGTATCCCTTCAGCGCCACCACGGCTGTTTGTGGGATAGTCCCCCCTGCACCAACTTGCTGAAATACCTGGGTCGTGACCGTGATCTGTTTCATCTGGGTCACGCCGTTGGGTCCCGCCGATAATTTCCAAACGCGAATGTAGAACCACGTCGCCGGCGCCGCTCCTCCGATACTGGGAACAAGCTTTCCGCTGCTATCCAGATAGTCGGCGTATCCAGCTATGGGGTTGGCTGGATCAGAGCTTCCCCCGATTCCGGTTCCGGTCGCCGGGCTCGCGAGTGGAAGGGGGCAGCCAGCTAGGCCGGTCCCTCCCGAAGGTTGGGAGGGAATTTGCGTGGTGTCCGTCGTGGCATCGCAGTAAGCCAAGGCCAGAAGTTGTTCCATTTTGTCTTGAGCATACTCAGCCGTGCGGGCCATCAAATGTCCCTGATTCTCCGTGGTGCTGATCGCGACCGATGCCAGGCCCATAACCCCGGCCGCGCAAATGAGGATTATGGCTACCGCCATCATGGTTTCTATAAGTGTCACGCCGGCCTGGAGACCATGTATGGAGGCAGACGAAGTTCTTCTCTTGCATTTCATAAATTTCCTTCAGCGTGCCTGCCAAGTGAAACTCAGATTATTGGAGGCGAACCAACTCTGGATCTCTCCAGAGGACAGTAGCGTCACCCCGTAGACCGAACTTGCGTTCGACAAGTAGAAAGCTCCATTCGCATCCGGCTTGCCCCCTGAAGTTGGATCCGAAGGGATACCTCGTGAATTGAATTCGATGCAGGCCGTATTTGCGATTGTTGTGCTGTTGCCAGCCTGTCCAGCCGCCCCCGTGTAGCATATTGGCGCCTGGCCAATTGTGAGTTGCGTGTTTGCAGGAGCTGCGTTGATTGCTCCGAAACTGAAAGAGACTCCAGTCGAGAGATAAAAAACAGGACTGGTTCCTGCCACGGTGCAGGCATTCGCAACGTCTCCATTCGTTTGCCAACAACCAGCGCCCCCGGCGCCACCCGACTTGTTCCACACCTCCAGGTGAAACGTGTTGGCGATTAAATCTGCGCGGACGCGAGCATGGGTAAAATTGGCGGCCGCTATTAGCTTGGCTTCCTCCATCAAGCTGGCCATGCTGCGGCTATCTCCTGAAATCCTCATAAACTTTTGGACCGTTACATAATTCGGCAGCGCGAATGCAACAATGACCATGGTCATCAAGAGGACGATGGCAACCTCGAGGAGCGAAAAACCAAATTCGGCTCGCTCGGGTGGTAATGAGTCTTTTGCTTGCTTGGCGGTGAAGGATTTGACTTCCAACTGTCAGCTACCTTGACTTCCTCTCGACAAGTTCGCGTTCCCGATTCACGCTTCGCATTTGGAGTTGCGTCCACAAAAATGGTTTGGGATCGCCGACGTTCCACTTAGGTTCACATCCCTCTACCGAAGAGCCAACGAACCGTTAATCTTCACGGTCTATTGAGTGCACACGGAAGGCCATATATGAAAATGTCTAACTGCATGAATGCAACTGCGTTGCTTTTTCCATGAATGGAAAGGCTATTTGTTGCTCAAGATCTTGGGGTGTAAAGGTGGCATCTAGGGGACTGTGCAGCGACCATCGGGGATCAACAGGATTGCCTTCTCGTGTCCACAGCAAGTTTCAATTTGGTGCAGTAGTCCTTCGCGGAACAATGGCGGCAGTGATTATTTTATAGGATTTATTCTGGAAGAATGCTTTCGCGCTGGCCTGCTTAGCGATTCGCGCTTCTGGTAGCCCCGACGGGAATCGAACCCGTATTTCGGCCTTGAAAGGGCCGCGTGCTAACCGTTGCACCACGGGGCCACTCAACGAAAACAAATGCTCAGTTAGAGTAGAAGAAAGATGGCGCGTTGGCAAGGCGCGGCGGGTGCTCACGCGGTGTAGAACAATTGTAAAACGCTCATCAATAATTTCACTCGCTCAGCCGGCGGCGCGCCCTAACCCTGTGCCCAGTCGTTGCGCTCTTCCAGCCAGGCCATCTGGATAGCTTCAAGCTTGCCTTCGTTCGCCGCCTTCGCGTCGCCGCTGAACCCGTCCAGTTCAGTGACCCACTTGTGAAGGTCCGTGAAGCGAACCGTCAACGGGTCCGTATCTGGAAATTTGTCCACAAGCGCGATGGCAATGTCTTCTGCCTGATCCCAATCCAGTGGTTGAGCCATTCTAGTGCTCCGCTTCCTTTGCGAAGTTCTTATTCCATTCGGGAATTTCGACAACCAGATCCGCCGTTCCATCGGGCACACACTGGCAACCCAGCCGCGACTTCACTGTCAATCCCGGAGCGTCATCCAGCTGATCCAGTTCCGCGTCGGTAGGTTCGTTGCAGGACTCGAGTCCTTCGTGAACGATCACATGGCAAGTCGAGCAGGCGCAAACTCCTCCGCAGGCGTGGTCGAGGCCCATGCGCGCCCCCTGCGAAATATCCAGGATGCTTCCCGGCAATCCATCGTGACCGTAGGGAAGTTTTTCCGGATCCACTTCAATGGTTTTTCCTTCGCGAACGAAGGTAATCTTGTATTTCTTCACAGGCAGTACATATTTCGCCTGCTCGATGTATGGATTCTGTCCGCCCATGATGGATTCCTTCCCTTCCCTATTCGTTGTCGAGATTCTTGCCTTCGAGCGCCGTGGCCAGCGCGTGATTCATGATGCGTTCGGCCAGCGGAGTGGTGACCGAGTTCAGCTCGTCAATCCGCGCGCGGATGAGCTTGTAATCGCGGCCCGCGATGGCTTGCTGGAGCGCGGCCTTGGCAGTATCAATCGCGCGGCGCTCGGTCGCGTCAATTTCCACTTCCGGATGCGCCAGGGTTTTTTCCGTGGCGCGCAAGATTGTTTCTGCTTCGGTTCGCGCCTCGATGAGCTGCCGCTCGGTGAAATCCTGTTCGGCGTACTCGATGGATTCCTCGAGCATCTTTTCGATTTCCGCGTCTCCGAGGCCGTAGCTGGGCTGGACCTCGATGGCGTTCTGCAGGCCGCTGCGCAGGTCACGCGCGGCCACTTGCAGAATCCCGCTGGCGTCAATCAGGAACTTCACCTCCACTCGCGCGAGGCCCGCCGGCCCGGGCGGAACTTTCAGTTGAAATCGCGCCAGGGAACGGCAATCCCTGGCCAATTCGCGCTCGCCCTGGAGCACGTGGATATCAATGCCTGTTTGCTTGTCTACGCCGGTGGTGAACATTTCCTGGGCGCTGGCGGGAATGGTGGAGTTGCGGGGAATAATTTTGGCCACCACACCGCCCATGGTTTCGATGCCGAGCGAGAGAGGCGTCACGTCCAGCAGCAACATTCCGGCAACGCCGGTCTCCAAAATATTGGCCTGCACCGCGGCACCCAGGGCCACCACTTCGTCGGGGTTCAGCTCCGCGTGCGGTTTGCGGCCGAAATATTCTTCAACGACCTGGCGCACCAGAGGAACACGCGTCGAACCGCCGACCAGAACAACTTCTTCCATACGATTTGGCGCCATGTGCGCGTCTGCAAGAGCCTGTTTCACGGGCACCATGGTGCGCTCGACCACCGGCGCGATGAGCCGCTCAAATTCCGGGCGCTTCATCATTCGCGTGAAGATCCGCCTGTCGCTCAACGGAAAACGAATCGTGGTTTGGTCCGCCAGGGACAGCTCATGCTTCGCGGCAATGAGCGCCTTGCGCAATTCCTGCACCGCGGATGGGTCGGCGGCAAGGTCCACGCCAAATTGCGAGCGGATTTCCTCCCGCGCGACGCGCTGAAGCTCGTTGTCAATATCGTCGCCCCCCAGGTGCGTATCGCCGCTGGTGGAAAGCACCTGGTAAATGTCGCCTTGATCTGTGGAGATTAATTTCAGGACGGAAATATCAAATGTGCCGCCGCCAAAATCATAGACGGCCACCAGCCCGCGTTGCGCTTCGTGCAGGCCGTAGGCGAGCGCCGCGGCGGTGGGTTCATTCACCAGGCGCAACACTTCAAGGCCTGCCAGCCGCCCGGCGTCTTTGGTGGCCTGGCGCTGCGCGTCATTGAAATAGGCAGGGACGGTGATAACAGCCTTATCCACCGTTTCGCCAAAGTATTGTTCGGCCCAGCTTTTCAGTTCACGCAAAATGAATGCGGAGATTTCCGGCGGAGTGAACACGCGATCGCCTAATCGCACGCGGATGACGCTCTCGCTTCCGGGGTCAATGCGGAATGGAAAAATCTTTAGCTCGCCCGCCACGTCAGCGGGGCCGCGGCCCATCAGGCGTTTCACGCTGTAGATTGTCCGCTCAGGCTGGGTCAGCAAACGGCGGCGCGCAGGTTCGCCGACGATGATGGAGCCATCGGCATCGAGGCTTACGACAGAAGGGCACAGCGCGGAACCATAGGGGCCGGGGATACACTTCGGCTGCTTACTCTCCCTGTCCACGTAGGCGACCAAGCTGTAAGTCGTCCCAAGATCGATGCCAACTGTCCGTCCCATGCTTTTCCAAAGCTCCGTCAAGATTTACGCCGCAAGTTCTGCGGCAACTTTATTCACAAGATTGCGGATATAAGAGCGCCTGTTCAATATTTCGTTCATGCGATCCATCAAAGCTCTCCGCGTCGCTTCATTGTTGTCCGCGTCAATCACCGCGTCCCATTCGGCGGAAATGGAATCGAGCTGTGCGTCGACATCTTCCAGCTTTTCAGTAAAAGTCTTTTCCGCGTCTTGAAGTTTTTCGCGAACTTTCGCTGTTGAGGCCGCATCACCACCGGCTTCCCGCGCCTCGCGCAACTCGTCCAGCGATTCGTTCAACTCAAACACTTCCTCCAGCAACTCGGGAGGCGCCTGCTGTTTTTTCTGACCTTCCTTGCGCATCCCGTTATGCGCCAGCAGATATTCCACGCGGCCCAAAGGTGTGGAGAGCGCGCGATAGGCGTCATTCAATTCCGAGGATCGCGCCAGGGAAAGTTCGCGCTCATTTTCGCTTGCACGCACAAAATTATCCGGATGCAGCTTCCAGCTCAGCGAATGGAATCGCTTCTCGAGGTCCGCGGAATCAATGCGCAGTTTTTGCGGCAGGCCAAAAAACGCAAAATAGTCCGTGCCCTTGGGCAACGGCTGAATCTTCCCGCACTTGGCGCAGAAGTGCGCGCCCGAAGTAGCCGCGCCGCAGCTCCAGCAGGAGGCGGATGCGGTGCTCATGGTGCTCGATGCGGTCATTGACAGACGAAGTCCCCAAATCGCAAACGGATTTCCCCAAAACTGGCGAGACCAACCTCAATACCCCGAATTCGTTACGCCGTGAATGAACTCCCGCATCCACAACTCCGCGTGGACTGCGGATTCTCAAAGACGAACCCCTGACGGATCAGCGTCTCCTGATAATCCAGGGTGGTGTTGGCGAGAAAAAGGAAGCTCTTGGGGTCCACAAAAACGCGTGCACCATGCTCCTCAAAAACTTTGTCGCGGTCGCGCGCCTGGGTATCGAGACGCATTGCATACGTCAGGCCCGAACAGCCGCCCCCCTGCACGCCGACGCGCAGTCCCCCCGTCGCTTCCGGCACGCCTTCCTTGGTCAATAGCTGGCGAATTTTCTCCGCCGCTTTTTCGGTTACATGAATTGCAGTTTCCATGAAAATGTCCCTAAACCAAATCAAAAACAAAGTCGCCGACCACCTGCCCTTCACAGGTTCAGGGTAAAAAGGTGGTCCCTACGAAACGATTCCTGCGCGAAGCCGCTTACTTGGCTTCGGGGGAATCGCCGCGCTTTTTCTTCCAGTCGCCGATGGCGGCCTTAATCGCGTCTTCGGCCAGAACCGAGCAGTGGATTTTCACCGGAGGAAGGCTCAGCTCCTTCACGATTTCCGTGTTCTTGATGGCCAGCGCCTCCTCCACCGTCTTACCCTTCACCCACTCGGTGGCCAGCGAACTGGAAGCAATCGCCGAGCCGCACCCGAAGGTCTTGAACTTCGCTTCTTCGATGATGTGCGTCGCGGGATTGATCTTCATCTGCAGCTTCATCACGTCGCCGCATTCGGGCGCGCCGACCAATCCGGTGCCCACGTTCGGGTCTTCCTTGGGAAGGCTGCCGACGTTGCGTGGATTGTTGTAGTGGTCAATCACTTTGTCCGAATAAGCCATGTTGTTTTGCCTCTCTCTTAATTAGATGCGTTTTGCCAAACTTCGCCGCAATTCAGTGACGCCGGTTCAGTGCCCAGAAGCAGCGGTCCCCCACTGCATCTTGCTGATGTCCACTCCTTCTTTTGCCATTTCGTAAAGCGGTGAAAGTTCGCGCAGCCGGCTCACCACTTCGTACATTCGATTCACGACGTAATCCACTTCTTCTTCCGTATTAAATCGTCCCAATCCAAACCGGATGGAGGTATGCGCCAGATCTTCGCCGACTCCCAGCGCCTTCAACACATAACTGGGCTCCAGCGTGGCCGAAGTGCAGGCCGATCCACTGGACACCGCGATATCGTTGATGCCCATCAGCAAGGATTCGCCTTCCACGAAGGCGAAGCTCATGTTCAAGTTGTTCGGCAGGTGATGCTCCATCGAACCGTTGATATAAACCTCATCGAGTTTCGATTCCAGACCCTTGCGCAAGCGTTCGCGCAACGCGATCATTCGAGCGGATTCAGCGGCCATTTCGTTTTGACATATTTCACAGGCCTTGCCGAAGCCCACGATCCCCGGCACGTTCAAAGTGCCGGAACGCATACCGCGCTCGTGGCCCCCGCCATCCAAGATTGAAGAAAGCTGGACGCGGGGATTGCGCCGGCGCACATAAAGCGCGCCAACGCCCTTCGGGCCGTAAATCTTGTGGGCGGTCATGCTGAGCAGATCGATGTTGTCGGCCTGCACGTCCACGGGAATCTTGCCGATGGCCTGTACGCCGTCCACATGAAGCAGGACGCCCTTCTCCTTGGCGATCTTGCCGATTTCGGCGATGGGTTGCACCACGCCGATTTCGTTGTTGGCGTACATAATGGAAATCAGGATGGTCTTCGGCGTGATGGCCTTGCGCACTTCCTCGGGATCCACGCGGCCATCCTTGCCCACGGGCAAATAGGTGACTTCGTAGCCATACTTCTCGAGGCGCTTGCAGGTATCCAGCACGGCCTTGTGCTCGGTGACCTGCGTAATGATGTGATTGCCCTTCTCGCGGTACATTTCCGCAGCGCCCTTGATGGCCAGGTTGTTGGACTCGGTAGCGCCGCTGGTGAAAATAATCTCCTTGGGCGAGGCATTCACCAGGCGGGCGATCTGTCCGCGGGCATTCTCAACGGCTTCCTCAGCCGTCCAGCCAAACGCGTGGTTGCGGCTGGCGGAGTTGCCGAAGTTC
>DATNHU010000145.1:0-6604 GCA_035604795.1 Candidatus Limnocylindrales bacterium | reverse complement strand
CGATCCTCAACCAGGCTTCAGTACGGGCACCACTTCGCCGGGACGGAACAACGCAGACGCAGGGCGCCCAGTGGCCGTGGCCAACTCCGTCCCAATCTTTTCCAAATTTCCTTTGTCAAACCCGATCGATGTGGCCTTCACGATTCCGTCTGTCCCAATCAGGAATACTGAGGGAACATTGGTCAGCCCGTAAAGATTGGAAACAGTGTAGTCCTCATCATCTAAGAGAGCGGAGAAAGTGATTCTGTACTCCGCGCAAAATTCGCGCGTATCCAGCGCGTCGTCCTGCGAAACGGCCAGGAAAGTTGCCGTCGGGCCGCCGTAGGCCTTATACAGCCGCTCTAGAAATGGAAACGTGAATTGGCACACCGGGCAGGAAATCTTGAAGAAGGCCACAACCACTGGCCCCTTCTTCAGTTCTTGGGCCAATGTGTATGGGTTTCCCGCGGCGTCGCGCAGCGTGAACAGCGGCGCTTTCTGCCGGGGTTGAACCGTCACTACACCATTCCTTGCCTTGGACATCGTGCCGCTAACTTCCTCGTTTCTTATGATAGCGCATGCGAATTAACGCGGCCAATCATTAGAGACAATTCCGTAACAAAAGATTCACTCGCAATTCGCGAATGCAGGGCTCGCAGGTATTGACACCACATGAATCACAGCCGCAGAATCGCATCCATCCGCATCTGCGCCAAAGCGGGATCGGACGATTCCCGCGAACGCGCACCCAGCTTAGGAGATCAACATGCCAAACACTGTTAAGCCAATCCCGGAAGGATTGCGGTCGCTGACCCCGAATCTTGTCAGCAACAAAGCAGCCGCCGCAATTGAGTTCTACAAGAATGTATTTGGAGCCACCGAATTGGTGCGTATGCCCGGTCCCGGTGGAGCAGTAATGCACGCGATGTTGCAAATCGGCGATTCGCGATTGTTCATCAATGACACCATGAATCCCGCCGGGTTCCGTCCCGGCGAGCATGGCAAGAGCAATCCCATGTATCTGCACCTCTACGTGGAGAATGTGGACAACACGTTCAAGCGCGCACTCGCCGCCGGCGCCATTGAAGAAATGCCGGTTCAGGATATGTTCTGGGGCGACCGCTACGGCAAACTCACCGATCCATTCGGCCAGCAGTGGGGAATTGCCACACACACGGAAGAGGTTTCGCCGGAAGAAATGAAACGCCGCATGCAGGCCCTGGCCGCAAAGGCTGCCGGATAGATCAGGTTTCGGTTCTTTCCGTCATGCCCCGGCATTGGAAGGGCTGGAAACAGGGCAGCCGCTCGCGTATGCTTCCGCTGCGGTTGCTTGCATCGTGGGGTTGGGCATGGCGGGCTGGATAGAAATCACAGATTACGATTTTCCCGGCGGCTGGCGGGGCACTGCGCCCCAAGAGAGGGCGCGTTGGGCGTGTCAGCAGCTGGAAGCCAACCAAGTTCTTTATTTCCCGCGTCCCCCGTTCGAGTTCTCCGAGGCCGACCGCGAATTCCTGGTGTCACAAAAGCGCGCTGATTCCGCGGTGCACAAGAACGTTTCCTACCGCCCCGCAGAAGACAAACTGCGCGGATTTGATGGACCGCCTGAGACTACCTCTCATCTGACCCGCATTATGAGGAGTTATTCGCAGCAGGTTGTGGGATTCGTCCGCAAGTTCCTGAAGCCCTACGACGGCAGATACACGCTCGATTTCGCCAGCTTTCGGCCTATCGAGGAAGATGGACGCGCTCTTCCGCTGCACAAACGCAACGACCTTCTCCATGTGGACGCGTTCCCCAGCCGCCCCACGCACGGCGGCCGAATTCTGCGCGTTTTCACCAACATTCATTCCACGAAACCGCGTGTCTGGAACGTGGGCGAAGATTTCCCCGTGCTGGTGGATCATCTGGCGCGCAACGCCGGCCTGGACAAGTTTGCCATTGCGGGAGGGACACCTGCCTGGGCCCGGCTCATGGGGAAGCTCGGAGCGCCGATTCCCAATCGCTCGGCCTATGATCGATTCATGCTCCACTTCCATGATTATCTAAAAGAGAACGGCGCTTACCAGACTGATTCCGCCAAAACGCGATTGGAATTTCCGCCCATGTCAACCTGGCTTGTTTACACCGACGGGGTGCCCCACGCCGTAATGAGCGGCCAGCACGCGCTGGAGCAGACGTTTATCATTTCGCGCGCGGGACTCGTGGCGCCGCAAATCTCTCCGATCGGATTGTTGGAAAAGTTGTGCGGCCGCCCGCTCGCCGCAACCGCCCGGTAGTTAGTGGATGTGCTTGGTCTTCCGCGACATGAAATCCATCAGCAGGTATTGCCCTAATGTGTAGGGAGTGGTGAAGTAGGCCTTGCCCTTGCAAAGTTCCGCGACCTTTTGCACGAAGTGCACCAGGCTATAGTCGCTCGCCAGCATGAACGTGTTGATTAGGATGCCCGCTTTGCGGCACTTGGCAACTTCTTCCAAGGTTTGCGTCACTACCAGCGGATCAAGCCCGAACGCATTCTTGTAGATTCGTCCATCTTCCAAGGTCAGCGCCGAAGGCTTTCCATCGGTTATCATCACAATCTGCTTCATGTCCTTTTTCTGACGCGACAATATCCGCCGCGCCAGGCGCAGTCCCTCGCGCGTATTTGTGTAAAACGGCCCGACCTGCACGCGCGCCAGTTCGCCAAGCGGAACTTCTTCGGCGCTATCGTGGAACAAAACCAGGTGCAGGGAATCGCCCGGATATTGCGTGCGAATCAAGTGAGCCAGCGCCATAGCCACGCGTTTCGCGGGCGTGAACCGGTCTTCGCCATAGAGAATCATGCTGTGTGAACAATCCAGCATCACCACGGTCGCGCACGAACTCTGATATTCACACTGGTGGACCATCAAGTCCTGGTAGTCGAGCTCGATGGGAACGCGCGCACCGTCGCGGCGCACGGCGTTGAAAAGCGTCGCGCCTACATCTAAATTCAGCGTGTCTCCAAATTCGTAGAGACGGGACACGCCGCCGGATTCCACGCCCGTCGCCAAATCACGAGTGTCGTGACGCCCAAAGCTGCTTTTTCCGAGCGAGCCCAACAGTTGCTGCAGCGCCTTAAATCCCAGAAAATCTATGGTCTTGTCGGTGATGTCGAACTGTGCCTGCGCTTCGTTTTCACCGCTGCCCACGCCCCCGCGTGGCATTTTGTCGGGAGGCTGAGTAATCTGCGGAGGCTGTGGATTGATGTAGCCCTCTTGCGTCAGTCGCTCAATCAAGCGGTCCAGCATTTGCTTGACTTCGTCGCTGTCCGCGCCCTGCTCCAGCATCTTTTGCATTATGTCGTCGGGCAGCAGGTCGCCCTCTTCCAGCGCCCGCAGGATGGCCTTGCGCAATTCGTCCATGCTGCGCTCGGGATCCATCTCGGAAATGCCGTAAAATTGGGATTCAAACCCACTCTGCAGGAAAAAATCCGACAACTTGTTGACGAGCTCATCCAAATCCACTTCGTCCGCGGGCTCGCCGGTGTACTTCGAGTAGCGTACGTATTTCAAATCATGACCTCATTCAACAATCCCTGATCAATCCGAACTAATTAAACTGCCGCTTCGGCGGACGCCCCACCGGCTCGCGCGGTTCGGGTGTCTTGGGGCGCTCGGCGTAGAATCCGCGTTCCTCATTGCGGCTGATGCGTTTTTGCGCCCAAAGCCCTTCGAGAATAAATTCCCCTGCCGCCGCAACCAGTCCGGCTCCGTCCTTGCCGCTCACGCCCACCCGATTGATATTTTCCAGAAGTCCCTGAATCCGCCGCAACTCCCGCACAACTTCTTCAGACGGCGATGTGTCTGTCAATTTCAATTCGCCGCCCATCTCAAACCATTGCACTACATTCTGCAGGTTGGCATCGCTCAAATGGCGTGAGAACACGCGCCCGACTGCGCCGCGAACCAGGTCGCGCGCAATCGTTTCGGCGCCTTTCAACTCGCCTTCATATTCGAGCTCCAATTTCCCGGTAAGCGCGGGCAAAGCCGAATAAACATCGGAAACGCGCGCCACCGCGGTCTCCTCGCCGGTGCGCACCGCGCGTTGCTCGGCATTGCTCACCGCCGTCTCCAGGCAGGCAATGGGCAGCCGCTGGCTGACGCCTGAGCGCTTGTCCACTCGCTTGTCCTCACGGGCCAGGAACGCAATCTGCTCAATCACCTCGCGCAAATATTCGGGTACAACAGGTTTTCGCCCGTTGCGTTCCACCCATGCTTCCTGCGAAGTTATCGTCATTCCTTCTTGGACGGTCGCAGGGTAGTGCGTCCGAATCTCCGCTCCCACTCGGTCCTTCAGCGGGGTCACAATTTTTCCGCGCGCCGTGTAGTCTTCCGGATTCGCCGTAAACACCAGCAGCACATCCAACGGCAACCTCACCGGGTAACCCTTAATTTGGATGTCGCCCTCTTGCATAATGTTGAAAAGCCCGACCTGAATCTTTCCCGCCAAATCCGGCAATTCATTGATCGCAAAAATCCCGCGATTAGCCCGCGGCAGAAGACCGTAATGAATCGTAAGCTCATCGCCCAGGTCGCGCCCCGCGCGCGCGGCCTTGATGGGGTCCACATCGCCAATGATATCGGCAATAGTCACGTCCGGAGTGGCCAGCTTTTCCACATAGCGATGCTCGCGCCCGAGCCAGACAATCGGAGTATCGTCGCCCATCTCGGCCACGCGCTCTCGGCACGTTCGGCACAGGGGGCGCAGCGGATGGTCGTGAATTTCGCAACCAGCGATGTACGGAATCTCCGTGTCCAGCAAGTTCGCCAGCCCGCGCAGGATTTTGCTCTTGGCCTGCCCGCGCAGCCCCAGCAAAATGAAATTGTGGCGCGACAAGATTGCGTTTACCACCTGTGGTATCACGGTTTCTTCGTAGCCGTGAATCCCCGTAAATAAAGTTTGCTTGCGCTCAATCGCGCAGAGCAGATTTTCGCGCAGCTCATCTTTCACCGTGCGCGCGGCTTTTCGGGGATCAAATTGCGGACTGCGTCGAAGCTGGCCAATATTTTCCTGTTTCTGCATGTTGGGTCCCATGGGTCCTGTGGATCGTGCGTCCGTTTCTGCGTCGAACGCAACTTTCAAGTTCCATTATAAATGATTCGCCGCCGTTGTGCTCTCAGTGATGCGAATGCCCGTTCCCGGCGGCTTTCTTGCGAAAGTTTTCTACTCGTTTCAGGTTCGGCAGCCACTCCCGCAAATGGGCGTGCAAACGGGCGCGACGGTCGCGTTCCGTGCGCATCTCCAGCAATTCCTGCTTGACGGCTTGCTCGATGGGCAGCTCTGACGCCAGTTGAAAGCTGAGTTGGATTTCTCCTGTCGGTTCTTCGAAGTCAAGCCGCTGGTGAAATATGATTTCATGGCAACTCTGAAATGCCTCGAGCAATTCCTCATGCGGCAAGTGCGGCTCCGTCGGCCCAATGTCTTCCAGGTACTCCACGATTCCTTCGCTGTAAGGCTCCTCATCCACAACTTCTCGAAGGAGACAAACATCGCGGCCCACGGTGAGAATGTCCATTCGCCCGTCAGCGTAGCGTTCCACAACCTTCACCACCTCGGCAGTACAGCCGGTGCTGGCCAGGACGCCCTTGCTCGCCATCACCACGCAAAAAACGCACGGCTCCTCGATGCAGCGGGCAATCATCAGCTTGTACCGCGGCTCAAAAATATGCAGCGGCAGCGTCATGCCCGGAAACAAGACCAGTTCCAGCGGGAACAGAGGGACGCGGCTGGGCTTCATCGCTCACCTCATATCAATTCTTCCGCAAGCCAGCGGAATGGAAATGCTGTGGTCTATGCAGGAAGATCGGCAAGCGCCGCGGACATTTCCGCGTTGGCGTGCTGATCTCCAATTCGAGCGGCGGCGGCGATTCCGGCATGAAGCACGCGACGTGCATCTGCTGTGCGGGCAATTCGAGCGAGGAGTTGGCCGAGTTGGAAGTAGCCGGTCACGTAATCAGGGTGTTTCGCCAGCAGAGCTTCAAAGTGGGCGATGGCAGCTTCATGTTCGCCATGATTCGCGCACTCCACAGCCAATCCGTACTGGGCAAAGGCGTCGCCGGGATGCGTGGCCAGGAACTCTTCCAGCTTTTGCCGCCGCGTCTTTGTGGACTGGGTCATGAAGTGCGAGCCATCATTATATGCGCTTCCGCCATTCCTGCAAATTGAACTGCGAGTCTGGTACCATTTCGCTGGTCACGCGCACGCGGGTTACATTTGATGGCTTGCTCGTCCTCCGGCAACACAACAAGAGGATAATTCTTATGCCTAAAAAAACTGCAAAGGTTTCGCGCCGGGCGAACGAATCTCAATCCCATGCGGGAAAGCCCGTCAGCGCCTCTCGTTCGGAAATGACCGAGGTCGTCCTCCCGCAGGACGCGAACACACTTGGAAATATCCTCGGCGGGCGGGTAATGCATCTCATGGACATCGCTGGCGCAATCGCAGCTCATCGCCACAGCAACAGCTATGCGGTAACCGCTTCCGTGGATTACGTGGATTTCCGCAACCCCATCAAAGTGGGAGAGCTGATCGTTTTGAAATCGAGTGTCAATCGCGTGTTTCACACTTCCATGGAAGTGGGCGTCAAAATATTTTCGGAAAATGTCCT
>DATNHU010000144.1:0-2934 GCA_035604795.1 Candidatus Limnocylindrales bacterium | reverse complement strand
CCGGACGAAGCACAGCTACCCATCCATTATGGGAAGGCTCCGCCGCAAAAAGAACGGCGAAGGGTCCATCTAAGATACCACGACCCCGTCCAAAGCTGCGCCCCGGTCAAAAAAGTAGTGAAAAAAAGTTTGCATCTCGGGTTTCGCCCGGGCATCACATCCCGTGACAGGGGGAGAAGTACATCTTGGAGGCGAATCAACGTGGATGGCTGTTTCAGTTGAAAAAGCCGCCGGGGAACTCGTCCTAACGTTTCAAATGTTTCAAAGAGTATGGAAGGGAAGTTGCTGAAAAATGTTTGAAGATAAATTGGCGCGAAGGTTGCATTCCAGAAAGTTTTGTTGGACACTATCGCGTCAAGCACGACCCGGGTTTGCACTGTCCGGTTAACTCGTGGGACGCCCTGACCGCAGCTCCCTTCCGGAGCGCTCCCCGCATAGTGCTGAAAAGACATGGCCCAGATTTTTCATCGCAGTACGAATTTTATCGCGCGCTTCAGTGTCTTTTCGGCGCTATTTTTGGTCGGACTAGCGCTCTTGGCGGTCCTTGGGGTGGCGCGCTCGCCCTATCTGACGCGGCAGAACATTACGCGTGAGCAGCCGGTGCAATTCAGCCACAAGCATCACGTTGGAGACGACGGCATCGACTGCCGCTACTGTCATACGGGCGTGGAAACTTCCGCCGTTGCGGGGATTCCGCCCACGAAGACTTGCATGAACTGCCATTCGGTGCTCTACAATACTTCCGCCTACCTGGAGCCGATTCGCGAGAGCTATCGAAGCGACAAATCCATTGAGTGGGTCAAAGTTCACCGCCTGGCCGATTTCGCCTATTTCAATCACAGCATTCATATCAATAAGGGCGTGGGCTGCTCGACGTGCCACGGCCAGATCAATCAGATGCCGCTGGTGTTCCAGGCCAACACTTTGCTGATGCAGTGGTGCATCGATTGCCATCGCAACCCCGAGCCTGTACTTCGCCCGAAGGACCAGGTTTTCAATATGGACTGGAAAGCCCCGGATGATCAGGCGCGAATCGGCGCAGAGCTGAGAAAGTCTTACAACCTCAGGACAACGGCCGAGCTGACCAGTTGCTCGACCTGTCATCGCTAATGGACGGTATGCGCGAGAACGAACAACACGAACACCTCGACGGCCCCCAGCATCACCACGAGCCGGCCGGGCAGGCCAAGCTGCGCGAAAGCTCGATGGATTTGGCTGCCGTACGCGCCAAGCTCCAATCGAAAACCGGCAAGCAGTATTGGCGCACGCTTGAGGAACTGGCCGGCGATCCGGAATTTACAGAGCTGCTGCATCGCGAATTCCCTCGCCAGGCGCCTTCGGAGTGGGACGACGGCGTCGACCGGCGCGATTTCCTGAAGTTGATGGCCGCGTCGCTGGCCTTCGCGGGCCTCTCCGGCTGCGGCCGCGCGCCCGAGCAGTACGTCGTGCCGTACGTCAAACAGCCCGAAGGGATGACTCTCGGCAAGCCGCAGTTTTTTGCCACCGCCATGCCGTTTGGCGCGGATGCGATTGGCTTGCTCGTGGAGAGCCACGAAGGGCGTCCGACGAAAATTGAAGGCAACCCCGACCATCCCTCCAGCCTCGGCGCGACAGACGTTTTCGCGCAGGCTTCGGTCCTGGACCTTTACGACCCGGATCGCGCGCAGACGGTGACGAAATACGGCGAAATCCAGACGTGGTCGTTGTTTGTGGAAAGCGCGCAAGCCATCGCCGCGGCAATGAAAACCACAAATGGCGCGGGATTCCGCATTCTGACCGGCCTCATCACTTCACCGACGCTGGCCGCACAGATTCAGTCGCTCCTGACGCTTTTTCCGAAGGCCAAGTGGCACCAATGGGAACCCGCCGCCGGCGACGGCGCACGCGAGGGCGCGAAGCTCGCCTTTGGCAGCTACCTCAACACGGTTTACCGCCCGGAGAAGGCTGACGTCATCCTTTCGCTGGATTCCGATTTTCTGGGCAGCGGCCCAGGACACATTCGCTACGCAAGAGAATTCTCCCGGCGTCGCAATTTGAATGGTCCCGATGATGACACGATGAACCGGCTCTATGTGGTCGAGCCGACTCCGAGCGTCACCGGCGCGACCGCGGATCATCGCTTGCCCCTGCGGAGTTCCGAGGTGGGGATTCTCGCGCGTGCGCTGGCAGCAAAGGTCGGGCTAGGCGGCTCCGCGGCCCTTCCTGCCGAGGTGGAAAAGTGGCTCGGCGCTGTCGCGAAAGACTTGCAGAAACATAAGGGCGCGTCACTTGTTGTTGCGGGCGAACATCAGCCTGCGGAAGTGCACGCGCTGGCGCACGCTATCAACGCGGCCCTAGGAAGCGTGGGAACAACGCTCTATTACACCGAAACAGTGGAAGAGCACCCCGTGAACCACCTGGAATCCCTGCGAGAATTGTGCAGCGACATCTACGATGGGAAGGTGGAGACGCTTCTCATTCTTGGTGTGAATCCGGTATATACCGCGCCGCATGATTTTGATTTTGCTTCCAAGATCAAATTCGACGAAGAGAAGCAGCGAAAGCCCGTCAAGAACACCATCTACGTCGGCTCGCATTTTGACGAGACCGCCGAACTCTGCGACTGGCACGTGGCGGAATCGCACTATCTCGAAACCTGGGGCGATGCGCGCGCGTTCGATGGCACGCTCAGCGTGATTCAACCGCTGATCGCGCCGCTGTACCACACGCATTCCGCGCGGGAAGCGCTCGCCGCTTTCGGCGACAAGCCAGGCGTCTCTGACTATGAGGTGCTTCGCGATCGTCTGAAGGCCACGAATCCCGCCGCCGATTTCGAAAAGTTCTGGCGGAAAACATTGAACGATGGGCTGGTGGCCGGTTCAGCCTTCGCGCCAGTCAATGCCTCTCCGAAATTGAGCGTCGCCAGCTTGCCAGCCGCGAATGCTACTTCCGCCG
>DATNHU010000143.1:0-6464 GCA_035604795.1 Candidatus Limnocylindrales bacterium | reverse complement strand
ATCGTTCGTGTCCACGAACTTTTCCAGATCCACATTGGTCACCACGCGCGGCGGCGCATAGCATCCCACGCCGGTAATCTTCGCGCGTATTTTATTAGGCATCCGGGCACGCCTTTCTTATTTGCCCAAAACGAATTTAGGAACGTGTAATTGTATGGGAACCAGTCACCCTAAACAAGACTGCCTATGTTACCAAAAGACTGTGCTAGACTTTTTCCCACAGCAAATTGTTCCTGGGAAAAGTTCAAGCGAGGGTCGCAGATGTACTTCCAACCATTCTATCTAACCTGTCTAGCTCACGCCTCCTACATGCTGGGCTCGGAAGGCATCGCCGCGGTTGTCGATCCGCAGCGCGACGTTGATATCTACATCGATGAGGCCAAGCAGAAAGGCCTGCGCATCGCTTACATCATTGAGACTCACTTGCACGCCGATTTTGTTTCCGGACACCGCGAACTTGCGGAGCGCACAGGCGCCACGATCTGCTTTGGCGCGAAAGCGGGCGCCAAGTTTGATCACCGCGCCATGCACGATGGCGACAAGATTTCCTTTGGACGCTGCGTGCTCGAATTTCTGGAAACTCCCGGACACACTCCGGAAAGCATGTGCATCCTGGTGACGGATCTGGAAAAGGGTAACTCTCCCTGGGCCGCTTTGACCGGCGACACGCTTTTCATCGGCGATGTCGGACGGCCCGATTTGTCCCCGGATTACACTTCGCAGCAGCTTGCGGGAATGCTTTACGACAGCCTGCACAACAAGCTCTTCAAGCTTGCCGATGACGTCCAGGTTTTCCCGGCGCATGGCGCAGGATCGCTCTGCGGAAGAAGCATCGGAAGCGAGCGCAGTTCCACCATCGGTAAGGAAAAGCAATTCAACTACGCATTGCAATCGATGAACCGCGACGAATTCATCCAAATGCTGACCGAGGCATTGCCCGAACGCCCCGCCTATTTTAGCCGTGACGCGGAAATCAATCGCGCGGGCGCCGAGGCATTAGAAGTGCTGTCGCCGCTGCCTGCTCTCACGCCGGAACAAGTCGAAAAGCTCATCAGCGGCGCCACGGCGGAAGCGATCCTGCTGGACACCCGTCCCTCCACCGAATTTTTCGCCGGCCACGTTCCCGGCTCCGTCCACATTGCACTTTCGGGCCAATACGCTGCCTGGGCAGGCGCTCTCGTAGGGCTGGATCGATCCGTGATCATCGTGGCAGAAGACCCGGAACGATTGGACGAGTCGCGATTGCGCCTGACGCGCGTTGGAATTGAAAAAGTGATTGGCTATCTTTCGGGCGGCGTGGAAGCCTGGCAGCGCAGCGGGCGGCCCGTAACTCAACTGGCTCAGATCAGCGCTGGCGAATTGCGAAATTTGTTGACCGCGGACGAAGGCGTTCAACTTGTGGATGTCCGTCGTGGCGCCGAGTGGGACAGCGGCCATGTCGCCCAGGCGCGGCACATTTCGCTGAACCAATTTGCGTCTTTGGTTGGTCCAAATGGAGAAACCGCCAGGAAATTTCTAGCCGGTCTCGATCCGACTCGTCCGGTCGTTGTCCATTGCCAAAGCGGCTATCGCAGCGCGATTGCCGCCAGCTTGCTCGAACGCGCTGGATTCCCCACGGTAGTAAATCTCACGGGCGGATTTGAAGCCTGGCGCGCGCTGAAATTGCCTGTGGCCTTACAGGAGGCTCCAACTCCGGAGCGGGGCGCGGCTCACGCGAAATGATTTTTCCTCGCAGGGTATTCTTCAGGCCGGCTCAATTTCGTAGCGAAATGCGATGGGAGCAGTTTTTCGCAGCATAGCCGCAACCGAGCAGTATTTGTCCTCGCTCAATTGAATGGCATCGCGGACCGCTTTTTCATCGAGGTGCCCTTTCAAGCGGTAGACAATTTCGAGCTTCACCCAAACTGCCGGAGGCTCGTTGGCGCGCTCGCCGGAGACTTCCACTTCCAGGGATTCAAGTCTCTGGCGCTTCTTTTTGAGAATGTCCACCACATCCGTCGCCGTGCAGGAGCCCAGCGCCAGCAACAGCAATTCCATTGGTCCCGGCGCCGTGTTGGATTGACGGTCGGAGTCAATCGGCACCGCGTGTCCCGACGGCCCCACGGCGATGAATTGATCCGCGCCCACCCAGCGAATTTTGGCGACTTGCATGGAGCATTCCTCCGGCAAAATTGGAGCGTGACATTTTTGAGCGTAACAGAGAGGAAGACGGGAGGAAAGCTTTCCTGCGATCAAATAACTGGAAAGCAGTTCCGTGAGCTCAGGCTCTGGGGCCCTCGGCAACTGCTTTTTCGGAGACAGGCGCAATCTCTACAATCGGATTCGGTAAATTCCGCATCGCGCTGACGAAGATCGCTACCAACTCGGGGTCGAATTGCGTTCCGCCACAGCGTTCTAGCTCGGCCAGCGCTTCCTCCGCGGGGCGCGGACGCTTGTAGGTGCGCTCCGATGTGATGGTGTCGTAAGCATCGGCAATGGCAATCACCCGGGCGCCCAGCGGAATTTTTTCCCCGGAAAGCCCTTCCGGATAACCGGAGCCGTCAAAAAATTCATGATGGTGGCGGACCATGGCCCGGATGGTTTCGAGTCCGGCACATTTTTCCAGGATTCGCGCGCCAAATTCGACGTGTTGTTTCATCAACTCCCACTCGTCCGAGTCCAGCGGACCGTTCTTGCTGAGTACGGTTTCCGCAATTCCGACCTTACCGAGATCGTGGAGCAACGCCGCGAACCGGATCTCATCAACCGTGCTGGTGTCCAAATCCATCGCATCGGCCAACGCGAAGGCATATGAGGAGACTTTTTGCGAATGGTTATTCGTGAATGGATCTTTGGAGTCGACCGCGGTCACCAGCGAAGTCAGCGTTTCGATGACCGGCTGCGGCAGTGGAACCGATGGGACTTCATTGTTCAGCGCAGTCGCAGAAAAAGTCATTCCCGTTCCTTTGGAATTTGTAATTTCAGTGGCTTCGAGCGAACGCGTGAACTGATCCAGCCGGCTGCAGATTTCCTCCAGCACCGCCGGGCCGGTGGTAAATTGCTTCTTCAGAGTGACGCCCAGATAGGCTTCCAAGACATCGCGCTTCCAACGCTTGGCCTCATTGGGATCAAAATGATCTGCGGTGGAGACCGCGTTGCCGCCCTGATGCTTGGAGAGATACATCGATGCGTCGGCCACTTGAATGAGTTCCTGCGGCGTCGAACCGTGCACCGGGAATGTGGCGATGCCGAAGCTGCCGGTGACATTCTTCTCCCGCAATAGCGGGTCGGAGCAAATCCAGGTGCGCAGTTTTCCGGCTAGCTGGCGCGATTGCTCCGCGTTGGTTTCCGGCATAAGCACCACATACTCGTCTCCGCCGTAGCGGGCCACGATGTCTGACCGGCGGCAATTCTCCTCTAGGATCTGGCCCACCCGCCGCAGGACCAGGTCGCCTTCCAGGTGGCCGTAAAAATCATTGACGAACTTGAAGCGGTCCAGGTCAATAAGCACGACAGAGAAGGGGCGGCCGGCGCGTGTGGCGCGCTTCCATTCCGCGGAAAGTGTTTCCATGAAGTAGCGATGCGTCTTGACTCCGGTGAGTCCGTCGGTGATGGCCTGCTCCTGCGCCTTCTGGAAGCTGATTGCGCCATGCAACGCGCCGGAGATTAGGTCGGCCAGCGTTTCGAGCAATTGCAACTCCTCCACCGTGAAATCGCAAAGCTCGGCCGTTTCCACGCACAGGACGCCGTGCAACTGGTCGCCATAAACGATGGGCAGGACGACAGCGGAAGCCGAGCCCTGCAGGAGAGGCGCGCCCGGGGAGTTGTCCGCGGTGAAATCCCGTACCACTGCGATTTCACCGGTGCGCGCTACACGGCCGACCAAGCCCTCTCCAAATCGGATCCTGCGGCCTTCTGCGTCTTTGCGTTTTCCGGCTTGCGCCTGGATCACCACTTCTTTGGCCACGTAGTCCAGCAGGCCGATGCTGATGTGATCGTAGGTGAGTCCGCTTTCAAGCTCCTTGGCGATACGCGCGAGCATTTCGTCGGGATTCAGAGTGGCGATGGTGTTGCGCGAAATATTATTGAGCAGTGTCAGGTGGCGCGACTTTAATTGCTCTCCGCGAAACAGCCGCGCGTTCTCCAAAGCGATGGTCGCTTCGCTCGCCAGCACCCGCATCAATTCAAGATGCCCTTCGTCGAAAGCCCGTTCCTGCCTGCTGAGAACGGCCATGACACCCACGGCGCGGTCGTATAGCACCAGAGGCACGGCGCAGAAACAACCCATCGGCATCAGGGGTTCAACGCCCAGGCGGCGCGCCTCCTGAGACACATTTTCCCGGATCAGAAGCGGCTGACGGTTCTTGATGATGAATTCCGACAGGTGATTGCCGCCGGCCCGCGTGCGTTTTGGCTGCGGCACGCCATCACGGATTTCGAGTTCGAAGCGCAGAATGTTGCTGGGGGCATCGAAGAACGCGATGTAAAGGTTGCTGGCATCGAGCAACCGCTGCATCTCGGTGTGAATTTTTTCAAACAGGTTGTCGGTATCGAGCGTGGAGCTGAGCACACGTCCAATCTCATTCAAGATGTTCAATTCTTCGCTGCGGCGCGAAGTCTGCTGGATCAGGTAGCTGTTCTCCACGGCCATGCCGATCTGGTGGCCCAGCGCCAAGAGAAGGTGAAGCTCGGGCGGAGTGAAGCGTCTGCTGTCCGGTGTGCCCAGTAGAAGGACACCGAAGGCCCGCTCCTTGGTTTGTAGGCTGATGGCTGCCACCGTGCGCAGACCTTGCTGAAGCGCGAGCTGCCGGAAGCGCTGGAATGATTTTTCTCCTTCCAGCGTCTTCCAAAGTGCGTCGCGGTGGAGATCTCTGAAAACCGCTAGTCCACCGAGCCGGACCACCAGCTCAACCAAGTGATCGTCGAGCCCATCTTGCTGAGACACACTGCAGAACGATTCGCTGAGCCCTACGGCAACCACGGAAGTTGGCCCGAGCGGATCCCCATGATGCAGGAAAAGCGCGCCCGATGGGATTCGCACCACATTCAAAATCCTGTCCAACGCTTGCGCCAACATTCTCTGCACTTCGCTGCCCATCACTCCGGAGGTGGCCAGATTCAAGTTGGAGAGCGCCAGCATATGCCCTTCCATGCGGCGCTTTTCTTCTTCATAGAGTGCCATGGCCATCAGGACTGCGGTGAATATCAGCGGGACAACGGTTAGCGTGGCCAGTACGACGTTCGCGTTCGTTCCGTTGTGACCGGCAACTTCGTTCGCCAGTCCCAGAGCTCCCCACAGCCCGAAGGCCATACCCAGACCGCTGTCCGCCAACGTTTCTTGTTTGCGGTTACCGCGCCAGAACAGGACACCTGTGGCAATGAAAACGCCGCCAATTCCAAATCCAGGTGAGAACGGAAATTGTTCCTGCGCGTAGAGCAAGCCCCAGACCGCGAAAAAGGCTGCGGCGCCGCCGATCGGATACACCCAGGGCTGCGATTGCACGTAGAGCTGTGCGCTCAGGAAAAAGACCAGCGCAGCCGCGGCCACCAGCCACAGTGAAATCGAGGATTGCAAAGGACCTTGAGGGATCGATTCACGGAATACGAATCCTGCGTAGTGGATGGCCAGCAATGCCCAACCTGCGGACCATAGCAGCAGGTAGATTTGTTTCTTGTAAGTGCAGACGTAGCCGTACAGAGCCGCCATCAGGGCGGTTGCGGCAAGCATGGCAAGCGCTAGCGAACTCTCGTGTGACAACGGTTTCCGCTATTCTCTCGGTCGCGAGCGCGGCCGACCGCGCGGAAACGGTGCACCAAAACTCTCAAAAATTCGAGGTGCTGGGCTACCTTTCCGCCGCCGTCAAAATCTCCTCTAAGTTCAATCCTCTAAGAGAGATTCCCGGCTTCTGACTATAGAAGCCATCTTTTCCAAGGGTCAAGGGTACTCACGTACTTGTGTCCCTCGGCGTAACTCCTATTTAGGCACATCACACCATGAGATGCCGCGTGACTCAGCCCGCAGGAATCCGCTAAACTTACCAATTTCAACTGCACGGAATTTTTGGAGAGAGCATTGGCACAATGACATCTTCCACTACAATCGGCTCCAGTCCTCGCGTGCGGTTTGCGCCTTCACCCACCGGATATCTGCACGTGGGCGGCGCGCGCACTGCATTGTTTAACTGGCTTTTCGCAAAACATCATGGCGGCACATTCATCTTGCGGGTGGAAGATACCGACACTGAGCGCAATCGCCCCGAGCTCGTGGACGGCATTCTCGAATCTCTGCAATGGCTGGGATTGAACTGGGATGAGGGGCCGGTGTTCCAGTCTCAGCGAATGAATTTGTATCGTGCCGCGGCTGAGAAACTGCTTGCTTCGGGCGCGGCATATCTTTGTTATTGTGCGCCGGAGAGATATGCAGGTGGTGACGCCGCGCCGGAGGCCGAAGGCGGCGCCGCGCACGCGGTGCGTCGGGTCACGCG
>DATNHU010000142.1:0-4181 GCA_035604795.1 Candidatus Limnocylindrales bacterium | reverse complement strand
CTGCGTAAATGGACACTCGACACCCACAACGATCTCAGCGGGCAATTACCTGGGCATTTGACGGAATTGTCCGCGTATGGCCATCAGACTCACGCGATTGGGCACTGGCAATGCAGTCCGAATTATCTGAAATCAAAGATTCAAGAGAGAGCCTTCAATGGTTCGCAGGAGGCGTCATGTCACTCGGAATAGCATGGTGGAATGAAATGGTCTACGGCTCGAAAGAACGACAGCCGGAGCCAGACAGAGTGAAAACCCCGGGCCCGCTCGCAATCGTCCTTGCAATCGCCGCATTGGCGGCGTTCATCCTGATGCCGTCCGTGCACGAAGGCGTCAGCGCCGTCGCCGGCTCCTGGCATCCTTTCACTGTCGCCCATCTCGCTGGATTCAAACAAATGGCGCGCCAGGCAGAAGCTGACCACGACGCCAAGACTTTGGCGTTTCTATCTACCAGAATGAATTCGTTGGACGAAAATATCCGCTTGACTGAAGAAGCCGTCTTGATGGACCCGTCGTTTAAGTGGCTTTACATCAAGGGCGGCACTTCCTGGTTCACCTACAATCACGTCGCTGACAAGTACGGGTGGATGCAAAAGCTTGTGGTCTCGGATCCGGACAACGCGGTCGTATATCTTGTGGAAGCAAGCATTCGCGAAAATGAAATCCAGCGGGAAAACAACTACCAGGCTCTAAAGGATAAAGTTTTGAATGATCCCCAGTGGCGCACGGCCATGGAAGAATCTTTCGCCGCCCCCCGCTACGATTCCTACTACGGCAAATCGATTGAGCTACAGGAGTCGATGCTCAAAGCGCACAACCTGCGCCAGCCACAGGACATTGCGCGCGGGATCTATGAATACTATTCGTCCGGCCTGTATACCTCAAAGTTGTATTCGGACAATCTCCTGGACCAGGCCAGACAAGCCAAACAGAAGGGCGACGCTGCGACAGCGATGCGTCTCGCTTGGAGTGTGGCTCAATTCGCCGAGCGTGCGCGTGCAAATGTGCACAACGAATATTCTCTTGGCACGGTAAACGCAATGCTCTTGTCTGCAAGCGCGTTCCTGCAGCCACTGGAAGCGGCCGCGGGACACGCGGATGTCGCAAAGCTTCTGGCCATTGAAAGTGAAACCATTTCTAGGATGCAGGCTGAGAAGACTCCCGCGCGCATGCCTTACTTCTATGGCCCATTACATGCCGCCAGCATCGCGCTCCAGGCCGCAGGTCTGGGCGTAATTTTTCTTGGCTGGACGGTTGCGCTCTCTGCGCTCTATCTCATCGTGGCCCGGTTTGCTCCAACCTTGCGTGAAAGAAAACTCTATCGCTGGGCCTGCAGGGCCGGACGTTTCGCACCAACAGGGTTGGCCGCTGCGGTTGTCTTAATGGCAGCCACTTACGCGCCATATCTTGAGACCGTGCAGATTTATTTTTCAGGAATGCACGACCAGGCCACTCTGCGTGCCCTGATCGGTATGAACGATTCTCTCTACCAAGTACCTGAACGACTTCTCAGTCCGATGAACAACGGCATGTACCTCGCATATTTCATCCTGGCCCTGCTTACGCTCACTGTAATCGCAGCGGTTCTCTTCCTCACGCGCAGATTGTTTCACACGCATGAGCCGCGTGTGCGCGTCGCCTGACCATTTCACATCTCAATCCGTGTGGGTCAATTCGACCCACACGGATTGACTTGCTCGCCCGCCAAGCCTACGATTCCCGACCATGCGAACAAATCTTCTCGGCCGTGTGCGGTCGATACTCTTTTTAACCCTGCTGATCTCGTTGGTCTGCTTTCCAATCGCGGCGCCCCGCGTCATCCGCGCCGACGAATCCTACGCCGTCATCATCCAGCGCAACGTGGCCATGAAAACGCGCGACGGCGTCACGCTGCGCGCGGATGTCTACCGCCCCAAAGCTGACGGCAAATTTCCCGTCCTGCTGACGCGAACCCCTTACGACAAGACCGGCAATCTTGGCACCTGCATGAGAATTGCCCAAGCGGGCTACGTGTGCGTCGCGCAGGACGTCCGCGGGCGATACCTCTCCGAAGGCGAATGGTATCCCTTCAAGCACGAATCGGAGGACGGCTATGACACCGTCGAGTGGCTCTCGCACCAGCCCTGGTCCACCGGAATGATCGGCATGTGGGGCGGCTCCTACGTGGGCGCGACTCAGATGTTGGCGGCGATTGCCCATCCGCCGCATCTTGCCGGGCTCTTTGCTACGGTCACCGCTTCCAATTACCACGAAAACTGGACCTACCAGGGAGGCGCATTTGAACAGTGGTTTAACGAATCGTGGACCACGGGGCTGGCCGCCGACACCATGCGCCGGAATCAGGATGATCTTCAGAAACCACTGGATTGGATGAATGCTTTGCCGCTGGACAGCTATCCGATTTTCAAGGTCGGCGATGCAAGCAGCGCTGCGCCCTACTTTCACGATTGGCTGGCGCATCCGAACTACGATGACTTCTGGAAGCAGTGGGCGATTGAGGCCGACTACAGCCGCATCCAGGTGCCTGTGTATCACGTGGGCGCATGGTACGACATTTTTCTGGGCGGCACCCTGCGGAATTTTCAGGGGCTGAAGGCCGGGGCGGGAATGGAATTTGCGCGCAAACAGCAGCGGCTGATTGTGGAAATTGGCGGGCACTCGGGAGGCGGACGAAAAATCGGCGATGTGGATTTTGGCGCCGCCGCGGAGTGGGACCAGACCACATTGATGCTGCGCTGGTACGACTACCTGCTCAAGAATCAGATGAACGGCATCGAAAAGGAAAGGCCCGTGCGCGTGTTTACGATGGGCAGCAACGAGTGGCGCGACTTCGATGATTGGCCGCCTGCGAATGCTGCCACCCAGCGCATGTATCTACATTCCGCTGGGAAAGCCAACAGCACAGATGGCAATGGTGCGCTGAGCACAAGCGCGCCGGGCGCGAACGAGGCCGCTGACAGTTATGTCTACGATCCCGCGAATCCCGTGCCGACGCGTGGTGGGCCGCTCTGCTGCAGACCGGACCTGCTCGCTGCCGGACCAAGAGATCAGAAGGACATCGAGGCGCGGCGCGATGTGTTGGTTTACACCACGGAACCGCTGGCTCAGGATCTGGATGTCACCGGGCCGGTCACGGTTGACCTTTATGTCCGCTCCTCTGCAGTGGATACCGATTTTACGGCGAAATTGGTGGACGTATTCCCGACCGGCTTCGCTCAAAATATTACCGAGGGAATTTTGCGCATGCGCTATCGCAATTCGCGCGAGAATCCTGAGATGATGGAGCCGGGAAAGATTTACAAGATTACTGTGGACCTTTGGGCCACCAGTAATGTTTTTCAGACGGGGCACAAACTTCGCTTGGAGATTTCCAGCAGCAATTACCCGCGATTTGATCGCAACCTGAACACCGGCGAAATGGATATCGCGCACGCTTCGCGCAAAGTCATCGCCACGAATACGATTGTCCACGATGCCGCGCATCCGTCGGCGATTGTGATGAGTGTTTTGCCCGCCGCGGCGCATTGACCGCGCAAATACTCCTCCTGAACTTGGCAGCCGCGTGCTACGTCGGCAGCGAGAACCTTTGTGTCAGTGGCGAATGTGCGCACCCTGCGTTGTATCCAACGTCGCGCCGGAGCTTTCATCCTCTTCGTCGGCTTCGGCCGTTGCAGGTTTCATCGCCTGTCGCCCTGCCTGTAAGTGATCAAAGTTGAGCGCGGCGTTCATCATCAGCATGAAGCTGCCCTGGGTTTCCTGGCGCCACATGGGGTTGATGGCAAAAAACACCACGTGACCGCGCCCTACTGGGATGTCCACCACCGCGGGCGCTTCCGCCAACGCTGATCCACCGGCCAATTCCCCGCTGATGAACAAGTCTCGTTCAGGAGCAAAGCGCACGATCACCCTCGGCCACATGGACTCCGGAGGAATGGAAAAGGCGCTGTACCGGCGCGTGTCGGGATCAATGTAAAGTTCGCGCTCGCGGGGAGTGCGTGGAGTCTGCCGCGCTTCGGGCGTCATGTAGGGCCGAGCCTGAACAACATCCGGATCCGTTGCAGTGCCGCGGCCGCTGGGGCGCCCTTCACCGCCGCCTGCCCCGCCCGGCTCGCCGCCGCCACCTCCGCCCCCGAAACCGCCTCCACCGCCCAGGCCCAATGAAACGCGAAACACCGGTGCCT
>DATNHU010000141.1:0-4776 GCA_035604795.1 Candidatus Limnocylindrales bacterium | reverse complement strand
CGCTGGCAGACGCTGGAATTCCGGGTTTCAAGTGTTTCCTCGTTCACCCTGGCATTGATGGCTTCACCAAGGTCACGGAGCACCAGTTATGCTCAGCCTTGCCTCATATTGCCCGCACAGGCTTACCACTGCTTGTGCACGCCGAACTTCCTGCTCCGATAGCTGCGGCCACAGAGAGTCTAGCGGATGCGGATTGGTCACTCTACCAGACCTATCTGCTCTCGCGGCCGGAAGAAGCGGAGTTGTCGGCGATTCGTCTGCTGTTGTCGCTGTGCCGCGAATACAAGTTCCGCCTGCACATTGTCCATCTCTCGGCTAGCAAGGCGCTTGCTGAGTTGTCCGCCGCACGTTCTGAGGGTCTGCCAGTGACTGTGGAGACCTGCCCGCACTATCTGCATCTTTTTGCCGAAGCAATCCCTAAGGGAGCAACGCTGTTCAAGTGCGCTCCGCCGATTCGCGGCCGGGAAAACTGCGAAGCATTGTGGCAGGGGCTCCGTGATGGAACGATCGATCTGGTGGCGACAGATCACTCCCCTTGCCCACTAAATATGAAGCGGCTTGCCGAGGGGAATTTCCGAAACGCTTGGGGCGGCATTGCAAGCCTTTCCGTGGCACTGCCGGTGATGAACACCGAGGCCTGCGGGCGAGGGTTTGGGCTGACCGATATCGCGAGGTGGATGGCTGAGGCTCCAGCAAACCTGGCCGGATGCCAGATGAGGAAAGGCCGGATTGCGGTGGGGTACGATGCGGACTTCGTGGTTTTCGATCCGGAGAGCGAGTTCGTAGTTAGCGAAAACCGATTGCACTACCGTCACCGGGTTTCGCCGTACGTGGGAGAAAAGCTGCGGGGAGAAGTGAAAGCCACGTATCTTCGCGGCAGGCTGGTGTTCAAGGACGGCGAGTTTCCTGATGAACCCATCGGCCAGGAGTACCGCGGCTAGCGAAGAGAGGCTTCCACGATTCGGATGAAGAATGGTTCCATCATCGGCAGTTCGGTTCCCCGCAAGGAGGGCCGGGAAAAGGTCACGGGACAGGCGCGGTATGTCGACGATATGGTTTTACCGGACATGCTCTATGGCGCCACGGTTCGCAGCCGGATTCCCCGGGGCAAGGTCAAAAAGATCAGCTTTGGACCGGGCATCGATTGGAATGAGTTTGTGGTCGTCTCGCCCAAGGATATTCCCGGAAAAAACTGCATCGCCCTTATTGAAGATGATCAACCCTGTCTGGCGGACGGAATGGTCAATCATCCTGAGGAGCCTCTCCTCTTGCTGGCTCATGCGGACCGCCATCTACTCCCGAAAGCCGTTGAGGCGGTATCGGTCGAATACGACTCTTTGCCGGCAATTTTCAGCATGGGGGAGAGCGAGGGCTGCTCCGAAATCATATGGGGAACAGACAACACCTTCAAAAGCTATCTGATCGAAAAAGGTGACGTCGATACAGTGTGGGAATACGCGGACTATATCGTGGAAGGTGAGTACACGACGGGAGCACAAGAACAGCTGTATATAGAAAACAACGGGATGATCGCCGTTTACGACCCGCAGCAAGGACTCATTGTGTGGGGCTCGCTCCAGTGCCCTTACTACGTGCACAAAGCCCTGATGAAACTCTGCGGCCTGCCTGCGGATCGCGTACGCGTGGTGCAGATGGAGACAGGCGGTGCGTTTGGCGGCAAGGAAGAATATCCGTCCATGATCGCTGCCCACGCGGCACTCCTAGCGATGAAGTCAGGGAAACCGGTGAAGATTATCTATGACCGAATGGAAGACTTGGCAGCCACCACGAAGCGCCATCCTTCGCGGACGCGCCACCGGACGGCCGTAAGCAAAGATGGCAAAATTCTGGGCGGAGAGATTGAGTTCACACTTGACGGAGGCGCCTACGAAACATTGTCGCCCGTAGTGCTTTCGCGGGGAGCCATTCATTCTGGTGGTGCCTACTATTGGCCAAGTGTCCGCATTCGCGCCAAGGCTGTGGCCACGAATGCACCACCGCATGGCGCATTCCGCGGATTTGGCGCGCCACAATCTTTGTTCGCGCTGGAGCGCCACATGGACCGCATTGCTCAGTCCGTCGGGCTTTCCCCCGTCGAAATCCGGCGGCGAAATTTCCTCAAGCCTGGCCAGACCACCACGACAGGACAGACTGTGCGTGAAGAGATCGATCTGAGCAAGCTTTTGGACCGCGCGCTGGAACTTTCTGGCTATTACACGAAGAAGAAGAAAATGGCGGAGGAAAATAAGCAGGGCGGCCACAAGAGAGGAATGGGCATTGCTGCCTTCCTGCACGGCGCTGGATTCACCGGTTCGGGCGAGCGCTATCTCGGGTCGGTGGTTGGCGTGGAAGCATGCGCCGACGGCCGCGTGCGAATTCTGGTCTCCAGCACCGAATTCGGGCAAGGAACAAAGACCGTGCTGTGCCAGATCGTGGCCGAAACGCTCGGGTTGCGCTATGAAGACGTGGGGATTGCCCAACCGGATACGCAGGAGGTGCCGAATAGCGGCCCCACCGTAGCATCGCGCACGGTAATGGTGGTGGGAAAGTTGGTGCAATCGGCCGCCATGGGAATCAGACAAACACTGACGGTCCGCGGCATGCTTGGGGATTCTTATTCGCCCGAGGAATTCCGCGCCGCTTGCCGAGCCCATGTCACCCAACACGGCAAATTACGCACCTTGGCGCGCTACGAGCAACCTGCCGACATTGCTTGGGATGAACAAAAATATCGCGGCTCGGCTTACGCGGCCTTTGCCTGGGCTGTTTATGTCGCGGACGTTACAGTAGATCTTACGACGTACAACGTATCGGTGGACGATTTCGTGGCCCTTCAAGAAGTAGGAAAAGTGCTTCACCCGGTTCTGGCGGAGGGACAAATCATCGGCGGTGTGGCACAAGCCATCGGCTTTGCGTTGCATGAGAAAGTAATTTGGGAAAAGGGGCGCATGCAGAACGGCCAGATGGCCAACTACATCATGCCGACTTCCGCCGATCTGCCTCCCATTCGCGTTTATTTTGAGGAATTGGGCAACGTACACGGCGCCTATGGGTCGAAAGGAATCGGTGAACTGCCGATGGACGGCCCGGCGCCGGCGATCCTCAATGCCATCGAAGACGCCCTGGGAGTCGCTTTTGATTCGATTCCATTACTCCCAGAGGAGATCTTCGCTGCGCTTGCCGAAAAGACGGCGCCGGAGAATGTGGTCCGTTCGGAGTGCGAGGACCGATGAGCGAGTCTCCCCAGGATCGCGCGAAATGCGAGATTTCTCTCACGGTCAACGGGCAGTTGGCAACTGTGCGCGTGCACGCCATGGAGCGCCTGCTGGACGTGCTGCGTCACGAGTTTGCATTGACGGGGACGAAAGAAGGTTGTGGAGAGGGCGAGTGTGGCTCGTGCTCCATTTTGATGGACGGAATTCTGGTGAATAGCTGCCTCATTCCGGTGCTCCAGGCAAGTGGCGCTAACGTCGTTACGATCGAGGGCTTGGCCTCCGACGGTCAATTGCAAGCCTTACAGCAGGCTTTTCTGGATTGCGGTGGAGCCCAGTGCGGCATCTGCACTCCAGGAATGATCCTTGCAGCCTTTCACCTCTTGAGCAAGAAGCCACAGCCCACCGTAGAGGAGATTCGCGAAGGACTATCCGGTAATCTTTGTCGCTGCACGGGATACATGCAGATTTTTGAAGCCGTCAGGGAAGCGAGCCGCAGGGGAGCCAAAACATGAGGGCCCATCCCGCCGAATATGAGCTCGTTGCCCCCCGCACATTGCCTGCAGTGTTGGCGCTTCTGGCTGAGGCGCCCGGCGATTGGCTTCCCATCGCCGGCGGCACGGATGTAATGGTGCAGTATTCCGCGGGGAATCTGCGGGCGCGGAAGCTGGTCAGTATCTGGAATCTCCCGGAGTTGCGCCGTATTGAAGTTTTCCCTGATGAGATTCAGATTGGCGCGGGCTGCACCTATACGGATTTGCGCGAACATGCAATCGTCAACCAGGAGTTCGCCCTGTTGTCCTGTGCGGCGCGCTGGACGGGCGGGATCGCCAACCAGAATCGCGGGACCCTCGGGGGCAATATCGTGAATGCGTCGCCAGCCGCGGATTCCTTGCCTGCGCTCCTGGTTTATGAAGCGGAGCTCCTTCTCGTTTCGTTGGGAGGTGAACACCGGGTACCCTACAGGAACTTTCACATCGGCTACCGGAGGACGCAGCTCGCACCGGATGAATTGATCCGTGCCATTTGCCTGAAGAGACGGTTTTCAGAGTATTATGCGCAGACACGCAAGGTTGGGGCCCGTAACGCACAGGCGATCTCGAAGGTGTGCCTGGCGGCGTTGGGGCGGCTCGCGGGTGGCGTGGTCGAGGATATTCGTCTGGCAATGGGGAGCGTAGCGCCCGTTCCGCTTCGTTTGAAGGAGACCGAGCGAATCGCAAAAGGAAAACAGATCAATGCGGCGCTTATCCAGTTGGCGAGAACGACGGCAGCCGCGGAGGTCCGGCCGATTGACGACATTCGATCCACGGCACGCTATCGCGCGGCAGTGGCGGGGAATCTGGTAGCGGAGTTTCTGGAGCAACTGAGCGCGGGCGGTTCGATGAGTGATGTGCTGGCGCGTTGGAACAGTTTGAGGGCGGATGCGGCGGAGGGAGAGATATTGCCTTGTTGTGGTTCAAAGGCCTGGGCACGCGGGATGGCGGCGCGAAGACCAATCCTCGATGAAGCAACTCTGTTTGCTACCAGTGACCATGTTTGGAAGAGTTTGCCGGAATCCGATTGG
>DATNHU010000140.1:0-4992 GCA_035604795.1 Candidatus Limnocylindrales bacterium | reverse complement strand
TTCTTCCGGGCCCGGCGGACAATCGGTGAACACTACTTATTCTGCCGTTCGCATCACCCACCTGCCCACGGGAACGGTGGTCTCGCAGCAAGATGAAAAGTCGCAAATCAAAAACCGGGCCAAAGCAATGCGCGTGCTGCGCACCCGTCTCTATGAACTCGAGCGCAGCAAGCAGCATGAGGCGATTGCCGCCGAGCGCCGCGGGCAGATTGGCACCGGCGACAGGTCCGAGAAGATTCGCACCTATAATTTCCCGCAGAGCCGGATTACCGATCACCGAATCGGTGTGACTCTCCATCAACTCAGTGAAGCGATGGACGGAAAAATTGGAACGCTGGTGGACGCGCTGGTGGGGCATTTCCAGGCGGAGCGGTTGAAGCAGGAATTGGATCAAACGTAAGCGGACTTCGCCGAAAGGAAAGGAATGTCGCAGGCCCCGGCACAACCATTGCCCGGTATTGTTGGAGTGGCTCTCCGCGATGGCATCCGGCGCTTAGAGACTGCGGGCGTTCCGAGCGCGCCACTTGTGGCTGAGTTGCTGCTGCTTCACACGCTGGGCCGGGATCGCGCTTGGATTTACGCGCATCCCGAAGAGACGGTCTCTCCGGAACAAATATCTTCATTTTTTGAATTGATCGCCGCACGGGTTGCGGGGACACCCACTCAATACCTTACCGGCAAGCAAGAGTTCTGGGGGCTGGAGTTTGAAGTTACCCGCGATGTTCTTATTCCACGGCCGGAAACCGAGCACGTCATCGAAGTAGCGCTCGAACGACTGGGCGAAACGCGCCGCAATGCCCCGTTGCGCGTTGCCGATATTGGGACTGGCTCTGGATGCATCGCCGTCGCACTGGCGAAAGAGTTGCCCGCCGCGAGAATCTACGCGACCGACATTTCGGCGGCGGCACTCGCGGTCGCCCGGCGCAATGCCGAGCGGCGCGGGGTGGCGGATCGCATCCTCTTCATTGAATCCAATCTGCTTGAAGCTGTGAGCGTGCCGGCTCAGTTCGACCTGATCGTAAGCAATCCGCCCTATATTGGAGGCTCCGAAACGCATGCATTGCCGATGGACGTGCGCGCGCACGAGCCGGAGGTTGCGCTCTTTGCAGGCGAAGATGGATTGGCGCTCTATCCGTTCTTAATCAAGCAGGCAGGCGAACGGCTCGCGCCGGGCGGTTTGCTGGTGCTTGAATTGGGCTTTGGTCAATTCGACCCGGTCAGTGAATTGCTCGATGCGTCGCGCGGATGGACGCGCGTCAGCGCTATGCAAGACTTGGCCGGGATCGTGCGAGTAATTTCCGCCATCAAGGACTGAAACACCGTTGTCCCGAAAATCCACGGCTTCAAATCTGGAATCCCTGGAGTAAGCTACCCTGGTGCCGAAGCTCGCCACTTTCCGCGCCAAGAAGGATGACGGGCGCGGCCTTTCGTCCGTTAGCGCGCATGGTTCCGCGTGCATACTTCATCTCGACATGGACGCATTCTTCGTTTCGGTCGAATTGCTCGACCGGCCCGATTTGCGCGGCAAGCCTGTAATCGTGGGTGGGCATCCCGCTGCGCGCGGCGTGGTTTCCGCGGCAAGTTATGAGGCACGTCGCTACGGCGTACATTCCGCGATGCCGCTGCGCACGGCGTCAAAATTGTGCCCGCACGCGGTATTTCTCGACGTGCGGCATTCGCTTTATGAACAATGGTCTGACCGCGTGGCCACCATCCTGGCGAAATATACGCCGATCGTGGAGATGGCCTCCATTGATGAGGCGTATCTGGATTTGAGCGGAACCGAGAAGCTCTTCGGTCCGCCGCTGGCCGCCGCCCACGCACTGCTCAGCGAAATCACGCGGACAACATCGCTACCGTGCTCCGGTGGACTGGCGGCCACGCGGCTGGTCGCTAAAGTTGCCAGCGATCAGGCCAAGCCTCGAGGATTGCTTTTCGTAGCACCCGGCGCGGAAGCAAATTTCCTCGCGCCGCTCAGTGTGCGCCGGATCCCCGGCATCGGCAAAGTGACCGAGGCAGCTCTGAATGGATTGGGGATTGAAAAAGTCGGCCAGCTGGCCGCCGTGCCGATCGAAAAGCTGGAAGAAGCGTTTGGCCAGTGGGGTTCGGCACTTTTCCGCAAATCCCGAGGAGAAGATGCCTTCGAGTTTTTTATTGATGCTGAGCCGAAGTCCATCTCCCACAATCATACTTTTGGAGTGGATACCGATGACCCGGTTGAACTCCGCGCCACGCTGAGCCGCCTGGGCCAGAAGGCCACCAAACGCCTCCGCGAGGCAGGTTTATCCGCGCAGACCATAACTCTCACTATCCGCTACCTGGATTTCCGCACGTACACGCATTCTAAAACTTTGGCCGAGCCCACGAATCTGGACGCTGTGATTCTGGCCACGCTTCGCGACCTTTTCGAGTCGCGCTGGAAACGTCCGCGCAAGGTACGTTTACTGGGCGCCGCGCTCACTTCGTTTTCGCACGGAGCCCGGCAGCTCGATTTGTTGGAAGGGGAACGCCTCGAAAAACTCGCGCGCCTGGCCAGCGCTACTGACAAACTACGTGACCGCTTCGGTTTTTCCAAGATTCAGTACGGCGGCTCACTGGAACGGAAAGATGAGCAGAAGGGGAGCCGCCTAGGCCGCGGCGACAAAGATGAAGGCAATTAATCGCTGATTCACAGCCGGCTCCTCGCACCCGAAGCCTGCGCCTGTATAATGCAACCTCATGTCCCCGACTCAAACCAGCGATAAGCTGCCCGGAGAATCCGCTCCTGAAAATCCCGCAGCCGGCGGGAAGCAACGCAAGCACCGCTTGCGGGATTTCTGGCGGCGCGTGACGGAGGGCCTTGAGCTTTCAGACCTTTGGGGACAATTTGCACGAGAGGCGCGCGAAGGCTACGGCCTTTATTCGCGCGAAGTAGATTGGGACGCGGTGCGCAGCGCAAAGCGGTGGAAGCGGCCGTATCGCGCGGCCAAGGCCTTGTTTTGGGCGATGATCCTTAAACTTTCGCCGGCGCGGCGCGTTTTATTGGTGATTGCGCTTTTGCTCCTCGTGGTTTCAACCTTTGGGTCCAATTCCGGTGATCGAGACCAAGGTTTTGTGGGATTCAAGGCCAGCGTGCTCGCCGCAGTCATCATGTTTGTATTGCTCGCTCTCGAGCTCGCCGACCGGGTCACCATGAAGCGCGATCTTCAGATCGCGCGGGAAATTCAGAGCTGGCTAGTTCCCGCAGAGGCGCCCGTTACGCCGGGGTATGAAATCGCATTTACCACTCGCCCTGCAAATACGGTCTCCGGCGATTATTACGACGCCTTCTGGCGCTCTACAGCAGGCCCTGGAGTGAGAGACGAGGAAACTCCACTGGGGCGCAAGCTGCTTCTGGTGGTCGCCGACGTGGCAGGCAAGAGTGTACCCGCAGCATTGCTGATGGCCACGCTCCAAGCCAGCCTTCACGCTCTCGCTGAAGTGCCATCCACGCTGGAACAACTGATCGCGCGGCTCGATCAGTATGTCTGCGCCCACAGTTCCGAAGGACGCCGATTTACAACGGCATTTCTGGCCGAACTCGATGTGACCACCCGCGAGATGCGGTATGTCAACGCCGGACACAACGCCCCAATTTTGCGCCGGATGTCCGGAATGATTGAGCGGCTCGACCGTGGAGGCTTGCCCCTGGGCGTGGATCCCAGCCGAACTTACGAATCCGGAAGCACGACACTTAAGTCCGGTGACGCGCTGTTTGTGTTCACAGACGGGGTAGTCGAAGCAGTGAATGATTCCGGGGAAGAATTCTCGGAAATGCGGCTGCTGCAAATCGTGGGCAATTTTGTTCCGGCCAGCGCCGCGGAGTTGCGCGACCGCGCCATGGGAGCGGTGGAAGCTTTCGTGGGCGACGCGCGCCAGCACGATGACATCACCTGCCTGGTCCTTCGCGTCCTGCCCACTCCGTCGTAGGAAACTCTTCCCTGTGTAATTTGGAGAGTTTACACTTCGAGGCGGATAATCTGTTCATGGAGGCAAGTCTCAAACCGCGCGAATTGGCTCAGCAGATTTGCCGCACTCTGAGCGGGCACGGGCATCAGGCCTTTCTAGTGGGCGGGTGTGTGCGCGATTTGTTGCTCCAGCGAGAACCTGCGGATTATGACGTAGCCACCGATGCTGTCCCCGCGCGCGTTGAGGAGCTATTTCCGGGCAGTCTCACGGTGGGCGCGAAATTCGGAGTTGTCATCGTGCCTCGAGATGGCGCGCAGGTTGAAGTCGCCACCTTTCGCTCTGATGTGGGTTACTCCGATGGGCGCCATCCCGACCACGTGGTTTATTCCCGCACCGCTCAAGAAGATGTAAGGCGTCGCGATTTCACGATAAACGGTTTGCTGATGGACCCGGCAACGGGTGAAGTGCTGGATTTCGTTGGCGGGCGTGATGATCTGCGTGCCGGAATCATCCGTACCATCAGGGATCCGCTCCTGCGCTTCACAGAAGATAAATTGCGGCTGGCACGCGCGGTGCGATTTGCCGCGCGCTTTGGGTATACCATCGAGCCGCAAACTTTTGCGGCCATCCGCAAGCTTGCTCCGCAAATCGTTCAAGTATCCGCCGAACGACTTCGCGACGAATTGACCAAGCTCCTCACTGAAGGCGCCGCGCGCCAAGGATTCGAGTTGTTGGACGAAACCTGGCTGTTGTCCATCTTGCTGCCCGAGGTCGCCAACATGAAGGGCGTGGCTCAGCCGCCGGAATATCATCCGGAAGGCGATGTGTGGATTCACACTCGGATGTTGCTTGAGGATTTGCCCCCCGGTTGTCCTTCTACGCTGGCGTGGGGCGCGTTGCTGCACGACGTGGGTAAGCCGCCCACGTTTAAGTCCGCCAAGCAGACCGGCGATCGTATTCGATTCGATGGCCACGATGAAGTTGGGGCGCGGATGGCAGAAGAAATCTGCCGCAGATTTCGGTTTTCAGGCGATGACACTGAACAAATCGTGAGCCTGGTCGCCA